>JABDEM010000059.1 GCA_013287085.1 Gammaproteobacteria bacterium | reverse complement strand
CAATATTCGCTAATTGAGTTTCAATTTTCAATACGATTTCTGTTTCAGTTTTTGCTTTATCGCTACTATCGCCCATTAATACAAACATACTAGCAATATGCTCAGCATAGGTTTGTCGAATGGCAGCATATTGATCTTCAATATAATATTTTTCATCCGGTAAACCTAATGCAGTTGGCGATATATCGCCTAGCATGTGAAAACTA
The DNA here is from genome assembly GCA_013287085.1 of Gammaproteobacteria bacterium. Classification (GTDB taxonomy): domain Bacteria; phylum Pseudomonadota; class Gammaproteobacteria; order DSM-16500; family DSM-16500; genus JABDEM01. Next base: position 2,387 of record JABDEM010000059.1, on the reverse strand, counting down.
TTAAAATAATCTTGTCCGGCACTAAACTTAAATAATGCCCGTACCCCTATTTTATGTAAGTGCGCAATTTCTCTTTGTAAGCTAGATAAGTTGTTGATTGCAGAAATTTGATCTAATTCGTTTTGTAAAGGCCTTAAACCCAGAGTGTTAATAGTATTTTGATCTATTCCGCTTTGATAAAAATCAACAATTTTTTGTTCATTACTTTGTGATGAATAAGAATGATTTTGTATGAGTTTTTCGATGATATGTTGTATCGCTAATTTATTTTTTTTATCCACTATCTCGAAGGCGTCTAGTATCCCTGAATCGGGTGCTATGTGATGATGTTTTTTCCAAGCGCCGTCAGCATATTTATAAAAATTAGTTTCAGGGGCTGTTTTTTTGTCCATCCAGTGTTTATGTAACCCTGATGGATTAGCATAGAGTGAGGACGAAAAGAATAAAATATTAATAATTAACAGTTTTTTCAAGCACATAGAAATTGATGATATAATAAACTATTCATTATTTAAAGGATAGAATGATGAAAATCCTAATAAAAACCCTTACCCTATTTCTTATTTTATTTATCTTTGATTCGACGATCTACGCAGAACCAAATCCCGCCTATGTTGTTAAAAATGTTGTTGCAGTGCTTTCTACTGAATTTAAGCTTGAGTGTGAAAAGAAAGTTGAAAACGATACGGTACAAATGTGCGCTTGCTTAGCTGATAAATCAGAAGGGACTTTAAATCAACTTGCTCTGACCCAGTGTTTGTATGATGAAGACACTAAAAATGAATGCGTGCATCAAGTAGTTGCAGATGCAGTGGATGATGCGTTGAATAACGAAAGCGTAAATCTATGCGAACAACAAGTGGCCGCCGAATCTCAGTAGGGTTTACCCTTAGTAGTTTTAGGGATTTAGTACATGGTTGAGTTGAGATTAGAGGTGTATGGTTAAATTTTGATCCTAAATAAAATGATTTAAGGAGTCTATATGTTAACTTGGGTACTAATATTTTTAGTCATATCACTCATAGCAGGTGCCTTAGGCTTTACTGGTATTGCAGTCGCTGCAGCGGGTATTGCTAAGATTATATTTTTCATTTTCATTACATTATTTATCATCGCCTTAGTACTTTTATTGGTAGCGGGTAGAGGCTGAGTTCCCTTTCACCTATTGCCTGGCAATAGGTGAAGGAAAATCAAATAGGTTTATCTGCGAGATGCAGCATCGCCTGAGGATGATACTTTGGGCAAAGGCCATATTTGAATGTGGCTATTAGATGCAGCGCGTACTTTTCGTTTTCTGGCTTCATTATTTAATGTTTTAAAGTGATCAATAACCGCCGCTGAAACTTGTACGGGCTTGATTGTTTGCTGAGATACTTTATGTTTAAACCAGCGATCATAAGCGAGTGGGCTCATGTATAAAGTCACCACTTCGAAATGGCGCTCGTCATCGTACTTATTACCGCTGGTTAGGCGGTAAGCGTGATTTTGAGCTTTTTGAAAAGTTTCTTCTTGGTAGCAAATCCAAAAAGAATTGTTTGCATCGGGGACTATGCTAACGAACATTTTGACCTCTCCTTGTTATTGTATGAACTTTAGTCTTTAAATCTTGAGCTAAATTAAAACATAGTTTGTAGGATATTAGCTAGTTTTTTTTAGACTTGTAGCCGGTGTAAATGTAGGACAATGCCCTTTTTTGGAAAAACTTAAGCAACAAAACCGACTCCAGCCCGAAGGAGATGGGGTTGAATGCGCTTTTTGGGAAAGGGGTTTAGCGGATACTGTGTTAGCTTTGGTGTTAAGTCTATCCATTGCACGGTTTGGGCTGTATTTTTTTTGATCTTCCTGTATGGGAACGGGTGGGTGGCCATAGTAGCGATAATAAATAGTTTTAACACAGGCTTGTATAAACAGTAAGAAGCCAAAGCTGCTCGCGCCAAAGGCAAAAGAGGGTAAAAATATAGGCGCCAAAACAATTAAAGTATAACCCAATAAAAAGGCGAGAGAGCATGACAGTATTCTTTTGCGTTTAGCGATCGTAAATTCTATTTTATTATTTAATAATGGATTATCTTCTATTTTATCGCGTAAGCTAAGTTGTTTATCAAGCTCCCGTTTTGTTGAAGAATGATCGTGAATCACATCTCCTATAAACCCAATAATATTTAAATATCCTGCTAAATTTGCAGCTGCAGCGACATAGCCCCAAAATCCCCCTGTTAGCATAAAACAAGCAAAATTAATCACAAACCAAATCCCAGCATTGATCATTCTGCTTTTACGGTTATCTTTGTTGATAATATTTAAAAAACGTTGCCAGCGGCTTATTTTTATTTCGTAGGGTGTTGCAATAGCTTTTCCAATAAGAACTGAATCCATGGCTAATTCAA
>JABDEM010000058.1:1371-2854 GCA_013287085.1 Gammaproteobacteria bacterium | reverse complement strand
GAAAGTAGCTAAAAAAGCACCCGCGGAAGCTTTCATTATTTTACGCCAATATTCTCTACCTTTTGAATTTTCAAATGCTTTTATACGTTCAATAGCTTTATCAGATTCTGGGTCCTTATTAACCACCATCTTAAAATCTTGCAACAGGTGGTTGATTTCTTTAAGCCCTTTTATGTCTTGGGTTTTGAGTATCCCTTTATCATCACTAACTGCTTTCGAAGCACTTGTATAAATCTCTTTACATACTTTGCGCCAATCGCGATCCAAATTTTTATCGAGAGATTTTTGATTAAACCAGCTTAAAAGGGATAAGAACTCAGTGAGGTTATTTTGTATTTCCGTAAGCTCTGCAAGACGGGTAGACTCATCGAATTCCATTGCCTCGTCCTTTTGCTCAAGGAAGGTTTCTAGGTATTCCTCCATAAAATTCCTCAGCTTTCCAGCAGGGATAGTATGGATTTGGTTTTCAAATGTATCTTTTCGAGAATCAGTCATAACCCCTCCTTATATTTTTAAGTATAGCGCATAAAAATAAAAGGTGTTGATTATAACCTGTTGTTTTTTAAAGAGTTTTTACATTGCCCGGCCGAAATAAGTGCAGCCCTTAGGATTCGCTGGGTCGCAGTAAGCGCCATTCAAAGAAAGCACTTTTCCATCAGGACTTGCCATTATAGTCACCGTAGAACTGGTATCTTCGCATTCCCAAGTGTATTGATGAAGTTGATTAATAGGCCCTTCCAAAGGTTTTCCCAGGGCTTTAGCAGCTTCTTTCATGCTAGGGAAATCACTCACCCCTTTAGGTTTTTTTCCTTCAGTAATAATAGTCTGTCCATCACGGGTTAAAATACTAAACTCACCCCAACTTAATTTTTGTTCTTTTAAGGTTTGGACAGAAGCTTTACCTAATTTAGTTTTTAAATCTTCGATTTTTATATCACTCAATGAAGTATGATAATCCATGCCTTGTAACTGTTTAACCGTCTCAGTACACATATTCGAAGCAAAGCATACCGTTGAAAACAATCCTACTAGAAGACCTAAATAGTGCAATTTTTTCATGATATTATCCTCTGGTTAACGTAATCGTTCTAATGCCATTTTTTCAGCAATTTCAGCCGTTGATAATTTCTCTTGTTTAGCACGTTCAAATATTTCCATTAAGGTATCGTAAATTCCGCCAATTTGCACGTAGGCTTTTTGTTCATCCGCATGATCATAAATAGCTGCAACATAAATTAATCCGCCGGAATTGATCACAAAATCTGGGGCATAAAGAATTCCGTGTTCATGTAATACCACTCCTTGATGATGGTGAGCTAATTGATTATTAGCAGAACCTGCAACAATGGGTACTCGTAAGCGTTTTATGGTCGCTAAATTTAAAATAGCTCCTAATGCACAAGGCGCAAATACATCAGCCTCTACATCGTAAATATCATCCGGCGCTACTATTTTTGCCCCAAATTCATCAGCCAAGCGTTTA
>JABDEM010000058.1:0-1361 GCA_013287085.1 Gammaproteobacteria bacterium | reverse complement strand
GCGTTTAACAATCGTTAAATTAACATCGCACGCCGTAATTTTAGCCCCGCGTTCATGCAATTCTTTAGCCAACCAATAACCTACATGGCCACCTCCTTGCAAAGCAACATGAATACCCGCTAAATTATCTTTTCCTAATTTAAATTTAAGCGCCGCTTCAATACCTCGTCGAACCCCTACAGCAGTTGACATACCACTACTGGAATATTTTGAAGTGCAAGTCACATACTTAGTGCGCGTGGCAACCACATCCATATCGGTATTTTCGCTACCACTATCGGTTGCAGTAATATAACGTCCATTTAATTCATTAACGAATCCACCAAAAGACTCAAATAAGGCTTTTCTATCTTTAATTATTTTCGGCATGAGAATAACCGCTTTAGCACCGCCGTGAGGCAAGTTATTAATAGCCGCTTTGAAACTCATCATATAAGACAAACGCAACACATCTTCGATCGCATCATCCGTCGTTGCATAATGCACAAATCTACAACCCCCAATCGCAGGCCCGCGCTTTAAATTATGGATAGCCACAATAGCCCGTAGTCCTGTCTCATAATCAAATTTAATATGAATATCACCGAAATTTAAAAATTCCGCATAACGAAACAGACGATCCAGGCTGGTGTAATGATGTTCTTTAAAATTCTCCATTAGCATCCTTGCTATAAAATTTCTTAATCTAACGAATTATAGACGCTATACGGTCTTTACAGCAATGCTCACTAGGTTTTGAACATTTTTTTGTCTCATGCTATCATAATGTTCTTTTATAAACCCCTGGTAATGAAAAGTATATGCTTGAAAGAATAAGAAGAAATTGTCTCAATCACAACCCTGAACCTCCGACTCACTTGGGGGATTTAGACTACTCCTTCTGGGCGAGCTTATCTTCAGAACGTTTTCAAGCATTGCTCGATGCAACCCCTGCTGAGACATTAAAAAAAATCCTTCAACAAAGTATCTTTAGATTTAATGAGCGCTCCACTCCCTCTTGGCAAGGCCGTGGACCTCACACATCTCTTACCACTAGGTTTAATGCAGATTTCAGATCTCATGTTTTCTGGGAAATCACAGTCGATAAAAATAAAATGCCGCTCACTCACGTTAGAATTTTAATAAGAAAATTGCAATCTCAAGAGTGTCTTGTAAAAATGATTCATTTTTCATTCTTCACTCAAAGTCATACTTTTATGCAATGGGTTGTGATGGGACATCCGGAAATATTCACAATCATTGCTGAAGAAGCCAATACCGAAACGCTCGATAAAATCTTCGATTTTTCGTTCGACATTTTTTTTCAATATAGTTGGCTACTGCGTGCCTTAACATGGGGAAACTGCAATCTATCCGATCTT
>JABDEM010000057.1 GCA_013287085.1 Gammaproteobacteria bacterium | reverse complement strand
CCTTTATAATATTTTTTTCAACTCCAATACCTTTAGCATACCCTTCGGCTAAAACAACTATTTCGCGACTTTCTAAAATTTCTTTTTCTTCTTGTAATGTGAGCAATTGTTTTTCTAAAAAAAGCATGGCTTTTTTGACGAGAAGCTTCGCATTTTCATCTTGATCTTTTCTATCCCAATGATAGTGAAAATATCCAAAGAGATTTTCATCCCCTGAGCTAATATAGCCTCTAAGCCATGCAACCAAGGGTTTATTTCGGGCTATTAAATATTCTCTATAGACTGGATGGTCTTCTGGGCGTCGGGGGGTTTGCATAAATCCTCGGTATATTAAATGCGTGGGTAGCATTATAAACAAGAAACCTAAGTGACGATAAGTCACTTAGGTAATAGGATTTACTACTTGGAACCATTCCAATATTCATTAGTAATGATAGTTACAAAACGGACGTTGCTATGTATATCAAAAGATACAGCGACATTTTTGCCAATGTTAGCAGCAAGTGCCACGCCCATCGGAAGATCTTTATCGCTGAATTCGACCACACCACCCCTTGCCATGTCATTTTCATTCAGTTTGTCATCTGCTTTGGTGACAATCCTGATTGCTTGGCCGGTGGGTTCAACAACATAGTTAACAGCAACAATTTTGCCTACATAGTCTTTACCATTTGATGTCACAACATCACCAAATGTGACGGCAGCGAAAGAAGAAGTCGCTATGAAACTTAGGAAAAGACTGGTTAATATTGCAGTGATTTTTTTCATGTTTTACTCCGGGTTTAGGTTATTGTTAAATTAGTTTTGTGGCGGAATTATACTCAAGTCTGTATAATTTATCAACACATTTGGTGTGCATGTTTTGGAAAAGAGCTATATTGGATTGATATTTAAAAAAAATATAGAGGGGAAAAACCCGGGGTGGCTTTTCAATATACGCTGGGGTTGTTCTTTTTGAGTTCAGAGCAGGAATAACCAGGATTTTTTAATAAAAAACCGCAATTTTTCCCTAACCCTTTGATTATAGGCAATATTATATTAGCCTTTATCTCACATTCTTAAGATTTCCTTAAGGTTCCCTCTATAAACTATAGATATAACAAGACGAGGTGCTATATGGCAGCATTAAGAAATCGAGTAATGACTTTTGGTAAAGAAGTCGTAAGCAAAGTGGGTGGTTATGCTGATCATCAACTTGGGGCTCGAGAAATGTTCTTATGGGCTTTTTCCCAAGGTTTAATCCATATTGTGGGACAGAAAGAATTAGGAATAGATGAGACGGGAGAGATTTCTCCGGTTCTAGGCCCTCGAAATTCAGATCTCTATGGCGTGAAATTTACAATTCATGACGATTCTATACTTGAAGGTGGCGTGAGCGTATCTGTTGTTGACAGAAATTATATTCTAATTAATCCAGCTTCAGATTATTCCGAAGGTGATTCGGAAGTACCAAAACTTTCAAAAACATTAAGATGGCTAAAAACATTGCGTCAAACTTATGGCGATCAAACTGAATTTTTAATCCCATTTGCTGAATCACGAGGGAAAGTTAATCACTGGGTATTACTCAGTATTAAAGGTGATACTTGTACACTTCGCGATCCTAAGCGAAAATCCAAATACGATCCCACTCAAATAGAAGAACTTAAAGAACTCTTACGCATATGCTATTCACAACAACGTACTTTGGAAGTGAAAGCGGTAGGATGCCAACATAGAATGGATCCTAATTCTTGTGGGTATTTTGTGGGTGAGATGGTAAGAGAAGCAATCTGTGAATGGAGTGAAAACCATCCTCTGAGTGATGCTTACAATCTTAAACAACGAAAAAAAGAATTTAATCATAAAATCGAATTTGCTAAAGACCAAATTCGAATGCATTGTCCTGGCTTATTGAAATTCGTTGAACAACCAAAGCCTTCCTTGGATGAAGAAATATTAATTGCGGCTGTTGCTGATTTTGAGGAAGATGGCGAAGATAAGGTGGAAGCAAGGAGAGAAGCCAAAGATACAGAAGACACAACTGATGATGAAACAGAGAGTTCCAGGGTATCTTACACTCCTTCACCTACTACCAGCACATCTCAAATAGCGAGGTCTTCGGCAAAAAATGGAAAGCCTATTCAAATCGAGGATAAGGAGATCGAACAAAACCAAGATCCTTATTCAAAAGCTTACGACGAATTTAGCAGCGATCTAGAATATCTTTCCCAAATGCTCGAGCCCAGAGAAGCTGATTCTGAAGAGCCTGAGTCAAAACAATATGATCCTAATAAGCGAAAAGCTTTATACCAATATGCGTGTGGGATCCAAAACGAAATTCAGGCTTTGATGGAAAATCCTGATAATAGGGAAAATAAGGAATGTTATATAGACGTGATGAAAGCGATTCAAGCTTCTTTAGTCCCTGTCTTAAATCCATCTGATAATAATATTCCGAATGCTAAAGAAACATTAAAAAAGTTAGCAAAAAGAGTAAAAGCTTTAGATGGTTTAGATGAAAACAAAAAAACTCATAACCGATTTTGGAGTCTTTTAATAGGATTTATAGGTGTGCTCGCGGGGGCTGTCGTTTGCGCTGTCGGTTCGCCTTTTGTTGCTGCAGGAATATTCATTGGTTCTAGTGCATTGGGAGGATATTTATTTTTCAAAAGTGCAAGTCAAGGCAGTCATTTAAAATTAGCAAAAGGAATCAATCACTATACAAATGAATTACCTGATGATGCTGAGCCTTCTATTGCAAGTCGCAAATGTTAGTATTTGGCATTTAGATATTAATCACTAACGTGACCAATGCTAACACTTGAGCCTTTGGTTCTTTTTTAAGCCAATTTAAGAATTAGGATTCGCCACGCATCGATAATGGATACTACTATTAGCAGTTCCATAGACGGATGTAAATTCAATAAGAGATCCAACTTTTGGGTTAACATAAGTTAAAGTGTGTTCAGTGTGATCGTTAATATTGGCACTGAGTAAGAGATATTTAACAACTTGATCTTCAACGATTTTTCGATACTGTCCCTCAAAATTGTGGATTTGTAAATGTTCTGGCATACCCATAACTAAATATTCATAAAAGTAGAATTGTTTTGCGTACCTTGATCTTGCACTGAGCACATAATAGTATCGGTTGGTAAAATATCATTAAATGAAACGTCTTGGGACCCATTAGGGTATATATTTCCTTCGCTTATTATTCTTTCTTCAGCAAAAATTAACGGAGAAA
>JABDEM010000056.1 GCA_013287085.1 Gammaproteobacteria bacterium | reverse complement strand
CTTCAATATTTGCTTTAAAGGTTTCTGATAAATGCATAAATAAAATAGATAAAATAAACAATAACTTAGCTTAACACAAATTTGAGGAATAGTGACTATACTTTATATCTAAGGGGAGGATTTATGCAACGCAACGAAAAACTCGAAGCCTTAAATAAAGCTCTACAAGAGATTAAAAACGGCCCTAATGAAGGTTTTGAAGATGATCTTTATGAGCAGGGTGCTAAACTGTACGAAAAATTCAAAGCCAATCCGCTCACTGATAATGACAGCGACCAAATTGATCATATTATAGAATTAATCAAGACACCGAACGACGGATACCAATACCTCGCTTGTCAGATTCTTATTATTTATAACGATCCTGAAATTGCTTCTATTATCCAACAAAATTATCCCCTTGCTCTAGACCTTGATGCCGCAAAAAAACTACCGCAACTCTCTCTTGAAACCGCTAATAATTTAATTAAAATGGCAGTGGAAGCAGCCAAACCGGATGTCAGTAGTGATAAACGAGCTGCCATGATAGGACTCATTGCCGCAATCAGCCAATTATTACAACATCAAGAACCGAATCCCGACCCAAGACTACTAGATGCCATTAAAGATTTTAATCAGATTTTTGTCTATACCCAATTTGGTTCAATTGGAGCTAAATCTCGTCTTGGAAAACCAGTAGTAGAACGAATGGAACAGATGATTGAAAAAATAAAGAAGCTTAATAAAACATTAACAAAAATCTCACCCGCCGAACAAAAAATTCTATCATCCGCAAAAGAAAAATATGAAGAATTAAAAAACAAACTCGATGCATTACAAAATGCACAGGGTGATGACAAGCTAGTTTATGAGCAGGGTATTAAACTTTTTAATAAAATAAACCCTAATAATCTAGAGGAGACTTATCTAGAGCGCTTATTGCAACTTGTGACATCCAATGATCAAGAAAATGCTATTCGCATCTTAGCGATTCACAATGATCCTGAAATTTATGCAAGCATTAATACTCATTTTCCACAAGCTTTACAGCCTGAAACATGGAAAACATTTGGTTCTATGCAACACGACATTAATACATTTATTCTGCTGGCAGCAGAAGCGACTAAACCAGACTTACCGCAAAAACATCGGGCACTATTAAAACTTTATTTTGAAAAAACCTCGCAATTTCTTCAAAAACTAAGCACTCAACCCGATCCAGAACTAAGCGCGCTTACTCTTATCATCATTGATCAACCTGCCATTTTTTCTGATCAACTCGGCAATCCTGACAAATTAACGCAAGCTTCAAACAACTTTGACGAAGTGCGAATAGATAATATTAAGCAAGCCATAGATAAGTTCCAAATGATAGAACAAAAAGCACAACCTCGCATGCCCTTCAATACTGACAATTATTCTGAGGGGCTCAAACAAGGGATACTCGCAGTTGGAATGACTGAACCCTCCATTAGTTTATTATTAATTGATCATATGAATTCACTGGGCTATAAGCTAGATATAGCAACAGTCTATGTGGGTGGCCTTTGCTATGGTTTTAGTCATATGCTTACGAATGCTATTTTAGCAGAGGAAGAAGATGTTTTTATTAAGCGTTTAGCTGACATTTATCAAAAACCACGTCCGGCGATTTTATTAGACAGGGATTTTTTACAACAACAGGTTTTGCCTTTTTACGATAGTCTTTTGATGCAACATGAACCTCAAGGTCATAGCGATACGCTAGGAAAATCAGTGGCTCAAAATGCAGCCCAAGAAACTATAGACGAATTAGTCAGTTCTCCTACCATAGAAAGCAAAGGGGGCAAAAAGAAAGTTTTTTCTTATATCAATTTATTTCCAGGCCAGGAGCTACAACAATTCTTAGATGAAACTCGTAACGTTATTAGAGAAGCCAAAAAAAATTCGCTTTCAACAACAGGCAATGAATTCCCAATAGTTTTATCGAATCAATCCCATATTATTGCGATACGATATGATACTAAGAAAGATGTTTGGATAGTCTCAAATACAGATGAACGCATTGGATTACCTTTCCCACAAGAAATAGCACCGGGAGAAATTGGAGCATACATCAAGCATCAAGGATTTAAGACCTATCATTCCTTAGGGTTAAATATTGAAGTGTATGCTACCTCCAATAATCCTTATCTACACGAAGTTCAAGCAGGACTTGAAAAATACAAACAAACCCACCCTGCAACAACTAAAAGAGCCGACCGTGAAATGAAAGATGATAATAATACAACACTTGCTTATTTAGCAGCAAGTTTTAACGATTTAGCGTTAATGAGAAAGTTATATCAAGAAATAGGAAATGATATTTTTGAGCCCAGCGTAAAGGAGAGAAATCCTTTGCACATGGCGGCTTCATTTGGGCACATGCAAATGGTTGACTTCTTGCTGGATAAAAATCCTGCCCTCATAAATGCCACATTTGAAAATGGGATAACTCCTCTTCATTTGACAATAACTTCGGGCGTTGATATTAACATCATTGAGAATTTATTATCAAAAAACGCTGACATTCACTTACTTGCAAATAATCGCAGCAATGTTTTACATATCGCTGCTGATTATAAACGCAATGACATACTTAAGATGTTATTGTCTCGCCCTGAAATAACTATTGACGATATTAATGCTCAAAATGATGATGGCCATACACCCTTTTACAGAGCCGTAGAACGAGGCAATTTAGAAGCAGTCAATTTATTAATTGCAAAATCCGCAGACCCGACCATTCCCGAAAACAATGGTTTTACACCGTTAGTTGCAGCCACCCTCGCTGGACATGAAATAATTATTGACCGACTCATTGCATTGTATAATCAACTCAATATCGATTTTAAAGCTAAAGATAGGCACGGTAATACCTTACTTCATTATGCTGTTTTAACGGGGAAACTCGACTTGATTGAAAAATTCATTAAGCTCGGGATTCCTTTAGATATACAAAATCTACAAGGATACACAGCAGAAAAACTGGCGACAGCAAATAACAAACCAGAAATTGCCGAACTTTTAAAAGCTGTTCGAGCAGGACAACAGCTTATAAAAAATCTTACTCAGGAACTAGGACCTACTACACCATCCGAGAATCTTAAAAACTTCGGTACAACAATTTTAGAAATTCATCAATTACCCGTAGACTCTGATAATGACGAACGCAACAAAGCAAATCAAGTCTTAAAAAATAAAGCCTACCGCTTGTATGTTAACCCTGCTGCAACAACAGAAGATTACGATAAATTAAAAACAGACTACGAAAACTATCAACAATTTGATGAGCATGCCAAAAAATTATTAAGTGTCGGTACCAAAAGCGCTCAGCAAGGTACGCAATACAAAACTCAGATCACAAAGGCCGTTAATGATGCCTATATCAATATTGCTAAGGGGAATAAGCCGATAGAAGACTGTGAAAAAGAAATGCTAGCAGCAGTCCAAAGAACGGAAGATGCGATGAAAGGCAAGAGAGTCTTAGCACCCTTTATCAAAGAAGTGGATCAAGCACTCGATGATATCAAAGCAAATCCGCTAAGAATTAAGCGCTAGATGTCAATTCAA
>JABDEM010000055.1 GCA_013287085.1 Gammaproteobacteria bacterium | reverse complement strand
AAAATTCTGTCAACAGTTACTGCAAGAAATTTTAATTAACGTATAATGTGCCAAAATTTACGCTAACAGAGAGGAAGAAAAAGTGAACGAAGAGTTAAGAGATATAGCGATCATTGCCCACGTGGATCACGGTAAAACCACGCTTGTTGATAAGCTTTTGCAACAAACCTCAAGCCTAACTAAGAAGACCAGTCAAACCGAACGCATTATGGATAGCAATGATTTAGAGCGTGAGCGCGGAATAACCATTTTGGCTAAAAACACAGCAATCAAATGGAACGGTTATAAAATTAATATAGTAGACACCCCCGGACACGCAGATTTCGGTGGTGAAGTTGAACGTATTCTATCTATGGTTGATTCGGTACTTTTATTAGTAGACGCAGTTGATGGCCCGATGCCACAAACCCGATTTGTGACTCAAAAAGCGTTTGCTCAAGGATTAAATCCCATTGTTGTCATTAATAAGATAGACAGACCAGGCGCTAGACCTTCCTGGGTCGTTGATCAAGTATTCGATTTATTTGATCGTTTAGGCGCAACGGATAAACAATTGGATTTCCCTATAGTCTATACTTCTGCTTTATTAGGCTATGCTACTTTAGATCCTGAAGTCCCTAGCTCTGATATGACCCCTTTATTTGAAACTATTATTAGTAAAGTTCCAGCACCCAACGTTATTCCTGATGCACCATTCCAAATGCAAATTAGTACTTTAGATTATTCTAGTTATGTAGGAACTATAGGCGTAGGCCGCGTTATGCAGGGCACCGCTACTACTAATATGAATGTCACGATTATTGATCGCGAAGGAAAAACACGCCAAGGTCGTATTTTACAAATTCTAGAATACTTAGGATTAGAACGACATGAAGCCTCCAGTGCTCGTGCGGGCGATATTATTGCTGTCAGTGGTTTAGGCGAGTTAAAAATTTCTGACACTTTATGTGATCCTAGTAATGTCGTGGCTTTACCACCGCTTACTGTCGATGAACCAACCGTTAGCATGACTTTCCAAGTAAATACCTCACCTTTTGCAGGTAAAGATGGCAAGTTCGTCACCACACGTAAAATTCGTGAACGTTTAGATACTGAGCTTTTACATAACGTAGCCTTAAAAGTCGAAGACACCGTAGATCCGGATAAATTTAAAGTATCAGGCCGCGGTGAATTACATTTATCTATCTTAATTGAAACCATGCGTAGAGAAGGTTATGAACTTGCGGTTTCAAGACCCGAAGTTATTACCAAAATGGTCGATGGCGAATTACACGAGCCTTACGAAACCTTAACTATCGATTTAGATACCGCTTATCAAGGTACCGTCATGGAAGAGTTAGGAACGCGTAAAGGGGAACTTACGCACATGATGCAAGATGATAAAGGCCGTACACGATTAGATTATGTTGTTCCTTCACGTGCGTTAATTGGTTTGCATACCGATTTCTTAACCATGACATCCGGCACAGGCCTTATGCATCACGTATTTAGTCATTATGGACCGATGGCCAAAGGCGGAATCACTCGTCGCAAAAACGGCGTATTGATTTCCAATCAAGCAGGCGTTGCGCTAGGCTATGCTTTATGGAACTTACAAGAACGAGGTCGTATGTTAATTGGCCCGCAAACAGAAGTTTATGAAGGCATGATAGTGGGCATTCATAATCGCGATAATGATTTAGTGGTCAATTGTATTAAAGCAAAACAATTAACCAATATTCGCGCCGCAGGAACGGATGAAAATATTATGTTAGTGCCGCACATTCAATTTAGTTTAGAACAAGCATTGGAATTTATTGATGAGGACGAATTAGTGGAAGTCACGCCTAACTTTATTCGTATCAGAAAAAAATTCTTAAAAGAAACCGAACGAAAAAGAGCACCTAAAAAAGACAGTCAACTATGACCCATACCCATGAACATCATGCTTTTAACCGCGCGTTTGCATTATCAGTTGCATTAAATTTAGCAATTACGATAATACAAATTTTTTATGCCTATACCGCAAACTCGATGAGTTTGCTATCCGATGGCGTGCATAATGCGGGTGATGTTCTGGGCTTAGTTTTAGCGTGGGGAGCCAATTGGTTATTAACGCTCCCTGCGCGTAAACGTTATAGTTACGGCTACAAACGTATTACTATTTTAGCGGCCATTGCGAATGCGCTCTTATTAGTTTCCACTTCTGTGTTAATTATTTATGAATCCATTAATCGATTAATGAATTTAACCAGTGTTGATACCAATATCATTATCATCGTGGCACTCCTAGGTATTGTAATAAATGGCGGTACCGCTTTATTGTTTCGTGAAGGCGCACACGGCGATCTTAATATTAAAGGCGCTTTTTTACATTTGATCGCCGATGCCTTCATCTCCGTAGGCGTTGTCGTTGGCGCACTCTTGATTCATTACACGGGCAAACTATGGATTGATCCTATTTTGGGTTTAATCATAGTAAGCATTATTCTCTGGGGCACTTGGGGATTATTACGTGACTCTGTCAGTCTTATTTTAGATGCGATTCCTCATCATATTGATCAACAAGGTGTGACCCATTTTCTTCACCAATTACCGGGTGTTAAAGCCGTACATGATTTACATATCTGGGGATTAAGTACTAAAGAAATTGCTTTAACAGCTCACTTAGTTATCCCTGATAGAACAATCTCTGATGCAGAGTATCAAGACATTAATAAAGTTTTATTAGATAAATTCAAGATTAACCATGTGACGCTACAAGTTGAAAAAGGCCACGTGGATTATCCTTGCGGCCAAAGCGAGCCTTGTTAGCGTATTCTAATGGGAAATAATTCATAAGCATCTGTTCCGTCCATAGTCTTCTCCTTATTAAGTTGGACTATCATCCTAACTTAAGAAACGATTAGCTTAAATACAGTAAAACTACGGTCCAGGCTGGCTAAGACGTCTATTAGCAGAACCTTTAGGAGCAGAGGGTGGCGAAGTCCACATCCCTCTTAAAGACATTCGGCTGGGTAATGGCGCTTGCTCTCCTTCTTTTTCCTCCGTGGGTTTTGGTTGTTGTTTTAATAATTCAGCAATATCTACAATATCAAACGCCGCTTGATATTTTAAACCTAAAGCATCACAACAATGGAATACAAAATCAAATACTAACGATCCTTGCAGTCCCTCACCCGTAGGATAACAAAGCGCAGTTTTCTTGCCTGTTTTTTTATAAACTTCAATCGCCGCTTTAACATCCAACATAATAAGAGGAATTTCTTCTAACAAATAATCCTTAACACGGGTAGAAAGCGGTGGCGCCGAACGAAGTTGGGAAATTGTTTTTACTAAAGCTGAAAACTTATCTTCATGTATTTTATTTTTCAATAAAACCGCCAATTCGTTTTTATTCGCTGTATATTCAGGCATCTCGCGTTCATCATTTACCACCGCACTAAAGGGAAGACACATAATCAGTCTTTCCACTGTTTCAAAAACCTGTTGGTCTTTCATGTCCCTCGGGATCGGTATATTTAAAGGATTAATGATAAAATCAGCTAGCTTAAAATTAGGGTCATATAAATGCTTAGGAGAAAGTTGCTCCATTGAGTTTTGAATAAAAAGCGTTTGCTCTTCTTTTAATTTATCAACTAAATGTTTATCCTCACCTAAAATCGCCCGCATTGCTTCTGTGGGTTTAACTGAACCTCCGGCAGGAAACATATATCTTTCAAAAACAACCCCGCGTTTTTTTAATGCTGCCTCTAACAGAAGAGAATAATTATTCAGTTTATCGAGATTAAATGCGGGGGTTTTTACTAAATCCATTGGCGACTTTACTTTATAAGAACAATAAGCGGGTTCTTGAGTCAGCGGATATAATGCCGTCATAGCGATTTTTTGGGTTTGGCGTTCTTTTACTTGAGCTTCTTTTTTGAGTTTTTTTAAATCGGGTTGTTCACCCTCTTTTTCTCTATTCAGGGCAAGACTATGACGCTGTAAAAAACCGGTGGGTTGAATAATCAGTCGGCGAGGTTTGAGCTCATTTAT
>JABDEM010000054.1 GCA_013287085.1 Gammaproteobacteria bacterium | reverse complement strand
ATACGGGGACTTTGGGCTATAGTCGGTTATATGCGCTTTTAGCAAAAGAAGGCTTTTATAGTACATGCATAGGATTTGAATCTAGGCGTAAAAAATATGAAGAAAAGAGACCCGTAGAAATTATAGAGCTTCAGTTATTACTCGACTTTGCCATTAAAATTAGAAGAAGCACGAGTGGCTGGTATGGGGGTTGGCTGTCTTCATTGTTCCGAACGCAACGAAAAGAACATTACTTAGATGAAATTATTTATTGCTTAGAAAAAAGCATAAAAGCAGCGCAATTTTTTAAGAAAGAAATTCCTGCAAATCCTGCTAATATTTTGCAGAATATTCTACATAATGCGATGGTCGTGCGCGGTTATGGTGCGCAAACGAGTAGTGGGAGAGAAGCTGTTAATTTATTAAATCAAAATGAATATAAACCATTGAAAGATTTGCTCCCCGGATGGAATGGTGAATATGTTACTTTAAATGTCGCTGTATCTTGTTCAGATACCATTTATCGCGGATTAAGTTATTCTTAATTTGAATCGATTAAGATCCTTGCATTTCCGGCTCCGGATAACCATTGATGTATATCATTAAACGTTTCCGTCAAAGGTCTAGAGGTATGTTGTAAATTTTTTCTCGCTTTTGAATCATCAATAAATTGATGAAACTGTAAATGTCTTAAGGACTGAGTGCTATATAAGATTTTTTTCTTCATTAATTTCCAATAAAGCATTTGAAATTTTAAGGTGGAGAGTGCTAAAGCAGTCGGGACCCTTAACTTAATGCCTGAAGTCTTGCGTGCGGCAATAACAAGGTCAATTAATTCACCCACGCTTTTTTTCTCGCCCCCAATAATATAACGATTTCCTGATTCTCCGAGGATGATTGTATTAATTAGTGTTTTTGCCACATCACGCACATCCAAAAAGTTAAAACCACCCTTGCTTAAATACATGATAATTTTTTGTTTAAAAAATTTATGCAGCACATCGCCCATGAGCGAAGGCTCAAAATCATAAGGACCAATAAAACAAGTGGGGCTAACAATAATAGCATTTAAGCCGCGTTTAGCGATCTCAAGCACCGCGAGTTCGCCTAAAGCTTTAGTGCGGTCGTAATCAAATTCATCATTCGAAAGCGCGAGCTCTCGATTTTCATTAACGATTTCTTGTTGAGGAAAGCGATATAAAGCATGAATTGTTGAAACATGGATGAAGCGTTTGATATTAAGGCTTAAAGCAGCTTCGGCAAGATTTTTTGTCGCTTCGACATTGATTTCATGCATAGAATTATCATGGTCTTCAGTAATGCGAATTAAACTAGCCAGGTGAAATACGATATCTTGTCCTTGAAGGGCCGCGTTAATTTTTGGAGTATCTCTGATATCAGCGTCTATTTTTGTAATATTGAGGTCTTTGAGCGAATTGGCTTTCGTTGCATCTAAGGCAAGAGCAGTTACATTAAAGCCTTGTTGATCTAACATTCGGCAGAGCACGTTTCCTAAAAAACCTGAGGCGCCTGTTACTAAAATATTCATTTAAATTCTCGCATCTTTAACTCATAGATGCAAAATCCTAACATAATTAATCTAGAAATCCAAAAAGTGATGAAGAAGAGAAAGCACTTTAAGGCAGATTAAAAATCCGCCTCAAAGTGCTATTGGTTGTTTATCTGCAATCATCCGGATGTCGGTTACACCAGTTATTCCAGTCATCAGGATTTTTATTTTTCCATTCATGCCATTGATCATTGTGCTGCGAACGCCAATTATTCCAGTCATCATGGTGTTGTTCGCGCCAATTTTGATCCTGCCAGTGGTTATCGCCATTGATTTCGACAGTGACTGCAAAAGCAGGTGCGATCATAGCCATACAGGCCATAACGCCTAAGGTTACTTTAATTGCTTTTAACATTATATTTCTCCTTATTAAATTCGACCCATTAATAACAGTATGATGATTATTAATAATAAGATACCGACACCACCACTAGGGTAATATCCCCAATCACGACTGTGGGGCCAAGTAGGGATTACGCCGAGTAAAACTAAAACTAAGATAATAACTAGAATAGCGCCTAATGACATCGTATCACCTCTCTTGTTAATTTTAGTCCGTAAAATTAAGAGTAACACTGTAGCAACTAATTACAGTGCCTTAGTTTTATAGAAAGTTCAATTGAAATTTTAAGTTTGAACGTAGACCAAATAGAGGTGTGAGGTTTGTGCGCGGGTCTAGTAGACGACATAGGATAAATAGATTAAACTGCGCGCAGTATTAAACTCAAACAAAAGAGCATTCTATGGCCATTATAAAACCTATAAAAATTGTATTCTTATTTGCTGCTTTAACCTGTTGTTCAACTTTATCCTGGGGCGAAATAAATGCTGCTAAAGGTATTTATATAGGCGGTGATTTTACTATGGCAGGGTATGATTCTTTATCAGGATCTTCTTTTAGAAAAAAATTTTTTACTATCGAGGGTTATATACGACCTTTTGTAGGGTACCGTTTTACTGATTTTATAGCTGTAGAAAGTAGTTTTAACTACCTAGTTAATCAAAATACCACGGCTGGGCATGATTATGGATATGGTCCAGAGGGTGCAGATCATTATAAACTTTATACTATCGATTTAGCCGCTAAAGTAATTTATCCTTTCTGTAATGGACTTAGTATTTTTGGTAAAGCAGGTGCTGCGTTTGCTCATCAAGACGTATTTAATCAACCATTTTTGTCAGGTCCCATTACAGCTGATAGCAATGCTAATAGACTTTTACCTTTAGTGGGGGCGGGTGTTAGTTATAATTTTACAAAAAAATGGGCTGCAGAGTTTGATTTTAATTATATGATAGGCATGCATCCTATAGGGGACATTCGAACGATAGGGTTAGGGGTTTCTTATACTTTTTAAATAAAAAATGGAATGGACACGAGCAACTAACCAGGATTTCCTGTCATGTCATACATTTCCGCCGGTGGAAATTTAGATTTACAAATAACATCCGCATCGATATTTTTGTCTTCGGTATTAGGGTCGATACTGATAAGAGAGCCCTGTCTTTTTACATCAATGGTAAAAGAAACGCTATTCGGCATTAACGCTTCTTTATGTTTGGAATAGGGACATAGGGTATATCCATACTCGCCGCCACTACTGTAGTAACAGATTGGTTCATTCCAGCTTTTTAAAATAGGTTCAATCTTGTTGGCTTCAATTGATAAATTTTGGTCTACGTAGAATTTAGGCTGAAGGGATCCAGCACGGACAGTAACAGTACATTCATAAGTAGTCGATTGAGCATATTGAGGTTCTGTTTTGATCGTGACGGTATTGCCGAATGATAATTTTTGCAGTGTGGCTTCAGGATATTCTTCAGCAAAAGCAAAAGAAGTAACTAGTGTACTTAAAAAACAACCCAATGTTAATCCGGTTAAAATGTGTTTCATGATTTAAATTCGCCAATAATAAGACGTGTCACTTCAGCCACAACATCATCGCGCCTAGTTGAATTTTTATCGCTATGAGCAGTATAGATTGCAAGAACAATAGGAGCATGATTGGGAGGCCAGATCACCGCGATATCATTCGACACCCCAAAGTCATCACCCGCCCCTGTTTTATCACCTACCATCCATCCTTTTGGTATACCTGCTCGAATTCGCGTATCACCCGTAGTATTTTTTTTCAGCCAATCATTGAATTGCTCACGCATAGATTTAGAAAGAATATTTCCGAGGGCCAATGTTTTTAAGCTTTTTTGCATTGCTTCAGGTGTTGAAGAATCTTCAGCTTTTGTTGGATCTGAATTCATATGCGGTTCCAGATGATCTAGTCTCAAGGAGTCATTTTTAAGAAGTCGCGCAAATCCAGTCACTCTCTTTAATCCGCCTAGTTTTTCAATCAACAAATTTGTAGCTGTATTGTCGCTATACATCATAGCGGCTGCACATAAATCTGAAATTGTCATATTACGTTCAAGGTTCTTTTCAGTAATAGGTGACCAAGAAGCAAGCTGTCTATTTTTAAAATTAATTTTTTGTTTTAAAAGAGAAGGATTACTCATGCTTTGATGAAGAACAGCTGCGACACTTAACATTTTAAATGTGCTTTGAATAGGGAAGCGTTCATTGGCACGGTAATTGATAATCTGATTATTAGCGGTATTAATAGCAGAAACACCCAAACGTATATGTTCTTTAGATTCTAATAAAGTTAGTTTTTCGTGGATTGAATTGGCTAAACAACACGGTATGCACAAAAACACTAGGGCAAAGCTAAGCGATTGATTAATAAATGCACGATTCATTTTATTTCCTTCTGTTTAATTAAAAGCATTTTATAGGTTGTCTGAATGAATACAATATGCAAATACACACAATATTTTTTACTAAATAGATATAATCCATGGGCATTCTAGACGATACAGCGATCTTTGCGGCGGTGATACAACACGGTGGTTTTAGCCATGCTGCTAAATATCTTGGGTTATCCAACGGATTAATTAGTCGTCGTATTGCGTTTTTAGAATCAGAATTAGGCGTGACTCTTATTAAGCGTA
>JABDEM010000053.1:1179-5013 GCA_013287085.1 Gammaproteobacteria bacterium | reverse complement strand
CCTAACCAAACACTCATATTTAAAATTAAGTTAATTAGCTTTAAGAAAGCTTAATTTAATAATTACTATCCTTGGGTGCTGACGCTGACTCCGTGGTCATATCAGAGTTGGTATCCAAGGATTGACCTTCTTCTTTCGTGTCTTTATCTTCATCCGTTGCATTAGTACCCCAATCATCTGAACCCGTGGAAGATTGCGGTGTACTGATCCCTGTGGAATTAGATTGCGAGATATCCGCATAGACATAAGTGTGAAAACAAAAGACTAACAAAAACAACATTAACTTTTTCATGGATTACCTCTCATCACAAATTTTTTGGGGTGAAGCTTGCATTTAGACATCTTAGAGTCATAAATATGAGTTACCGTTAATTCAGCTTTTCCTATTATATACTTATTCATAATTCTTATAACGGTTTCAACATTAGCGCCTTCTATCAAATCCAATTCAGGGATATTAAGCGCATAAAGTGTAAAAACAAAATGTTGTATACGCTCGGTAGGAGGACAGGGGCCTCTATAAATCGCATCCCCTTCCGTTGTCATTCCCACTAAAGTTCCGTTAGGCAAATTATCCATTGCATTTTCCGGAAGCCCTTTGACATCCCCCGGTATATTAAACAAAACCCAATCATAGCTTGTAGTTCCTATAGGAGAATCGGGAGAAGATAAAATCAAGACAAAAGATTTAGTGTTCTCTGGAGGATTCTTCCAGCTTAAAGGGGGCGAAATATTTTTTCCTTGGCAGGTATACATTTTTGGAATTTTTTGATTATTTTGAAGAGCACTGGATTGAAGCATAAAATCTGCAGCACTTGCAGACACACTAAAAATTAGACCCAACATAACACTCAATAAAAAACGCATTGGCTAAAGCACCTTCAAACAAAATCTCGTTAATTGGTATAAAATTTCAGCGCTTGCTTGGTTCGCCGCAATGACAGCGCAATAAGGCGCTATACCACAGACTGGCACTACCACACTAAACTGTTTTGTTGCTCTCACTTGATTGCTTAAAACGCCAATTAATTCCGCGCGCAGCGTCATTCTGACCACACTACAACAGTGACAATCAAATTCTTGCTGCAGTTTAAGTATTTGGGTATTTAATAGAAAATCATAATGCGCCATCGAGGCAGAAGAAATGACGATGTAGTGATGGGTATTTAACAATGATTGAATAATAAGAGGCTGTAACATTTGTGCGGGCGTTGCAGCCCAAGTGTTTTTTGAATAATAAGAAATCTCATAAGGTTTAAGCGTATAAGCAATCTGATTCGTATTATAAACAGGATCTATTTCAGGCATAGTCACTAATATTGTAATTTCTTTTTTAGTATTTTTAACGATAGGAGCAGGCAATTTATTTAATTCGTAAGTATTCATGGGCTCTAGTTTTACGGGTGAACAACTAGACAATAAAAAAATCATACTTAACATTACTAATTTTTTCATCATCGTCATTCTCCAGGACCTGGGGTTGCCGGTGCTTTGCCACGAAGTAATATAGCTGGATTACGTTTAATATCAGTAGCTGCATCAGATAAACTACGAGTCATATTATTTAAATTTTGAATCGCTTGATTAGCATCCGGTAATGTTTGTGTTTCAAAAGTTCTAACCGCTTTAGAACTGCTATTGATAAAAACACCGATTTGTTGTCTATCCGCTGAAATCGTATCGGTTATTTCACGAATATTTCTAAAAGTTTGTTTCAGTGCGTGTAAATTTTCTTGATCCAATAAACCTTTTATAGAAGCAGTAATTTCACGGAAGCTATTACTCAATTGGGTCAGTGCCGTATCCCACTGCATAAATAACGACGGCTCTGTTCGAATCACAGGATACGGTTGTCCCGGTAGTTTAATCAAAGGGGTCATATCCGTGCCCTTATCTTGCAAAGAAATATAAGAAACGCCACTGATCATTGATTTAGAAGCAAGTTTTGCCCGCGTTCCATTCGTAATGGGCGTGCCATCTTTAATATTTAATAACAATTCGACTAAATGAGGATTTCTTTTGTTAATTTCGATATTTTGTACGTTTCCAACTTCAACGCCATTATAAGCAACAATAGAATCTGAGGTAAGACCTGTGACGGATTCTTGCATATACACTTTGTAAGTCTTGTAATGGGCACCGGTTAAGCCTGAGGATAGCCAAATAATACCCAGAATAATACAACCCAATAAGGTAATAATAAATATGCCTACAGCCGTATAATTAATATTAGTTTCCATAAGTTTTACTCATAAATTCCTGTGGCCGTTCTGCCTCTCGGTCCATTAAAAAACTCTTGAATCAACTTATTTGGATTCTTCACTAAATTCGACATGGTATCTATACACAATACCTTGCCTTCCCCTAAAAATGCAACGCGATTAGTCACCCTCCACAAAGTATCTAAATCATGGGTAATAATCACAATCGTAAAACCCATGGCAGCCTGTAAATTTAATATTAATTCATCTAAACCCGATGCGCTATCAGGATCTAAGCCTGCTGTGGGTTCATCCAGGAATAAAAGCTCAGGATCTAACGCTATGGAACGCGACAAAGCGGCTCTTTTTTGCATACCGCCACTGAGTTCTGCTGGATATTTGTTCGCAGAATCCGCTGGCAAGCCAACAGAAAGTATTTTTAATAAAGCGAGCTCATTGATCGATTTAGGATCTATAGTAGTATGTTCGTTCAAAGGAAATGCTGTGTTTTCTAAAACATTCAGCGAGCTAAATAAAGCATTTTGTTGAAATAACACACCCCAACGACGTTGAATTTCTAATATGGCTTTCTGGGTGGCACCGGTAAGTTCAGTACCAAATACTTTAATAGATCCAGAAGTGATTTTATTTAGCATCAAGATTGAGCGCATCAACGTTGTTTTTCCAGAACCGCTCCCTCCTACAATTCCCAAAATCTCCCCTCGGTTAACAGACAAATTAAGTCCATCTAGCACTAACTGGCCACCTAATTGAACTTTTAAATCTTTCACTTCGATAATAGGATTGTTGGTAGTCATAATTTAAACTTACTAAATAAGATAGAAAATCCTGCATCCGCAATAATAATAAAAAATATAGCTAATACGACGCTTCGAGTCGTTCTAGCACCTACACTTTCTGCACTGCCTTTAACTTCCATGCCCTGGAAACAACCAATGCTTCCTATGATTAACGCAAAAACAGGAGCTTTGCCAAGCCCTAAAATTAAAGATCGCAGAGGGATTTCATGCTGAAAACGAATTAAAAAATCCACCCAATTGATACCTAACATATTGTTCGCCATGACCATTCCGCCAATGACACCAAAGATATCCGCCCACATCGTCAACAAGGGAATCGCAATCACAAGGCCTATTAAACGTGGAATTAATAATAATTCGGCGGGCGTCACTCCCATGGTATCTAAAGCATCAATTTCTTGATTGATTTTCATGATTCCTAACTGTGCAGCAAAAGCAGAACCGGTTCTACCCGCCAAAATAATAGCGGTAATCAAAGGTCCAAATTCTCGCAATACAGAAAGCCCCAATAGATTGACAATAAAAACATTCGCGCCATATTGACGCAATTGATTTCCCATTTGATAAGAAATCACGATACCAATCATGAAAGATAATAAAGCCAGAATAGGAAGCGCTTGAAATCCTGTTTTATAAATAGTGCTTGCAATAGCATCCCAGCGCATACGACGTCTGCTGTAGAAAACGCGAAAAGCCTCCATCGTTAAAAAACCAACGAATGAAAGATACTCAATCGCTTCTTGGATTTGTGTTACGGTAACACGTCCAATTTGCTCAAGCGTGCCTTGCTGTTTTACTTTAGGAATATCTTT
>JABDEM010000053.1:0-1169 GCA_013287085.1 Gammaproteobacteria bacterium | reverse complement strand
GCTCAGAAAAACTCTGTAATTGTAACTTTATTTTATCTCCAGCCACTTTTTTTACATAATTAATTAATAACCAAGCTCCTGCGCTATCCATTTTGGTAATCGCTTGCCCATTAACAATAATTTCGCCAGAGGATGGCCAAGTTTGCTGTTTAAGTTCTTTTTTGAGCTTGATGAGATGAGATAAATTCCATTCGCCTTCGCAGATTAATTGTCGATTTTTTAAATCTAGCATACTAACCCCTTCCTGCGCCCAATCTAACAAGAATAGCACAACTAATGGCCCGCTACAGCACCTGCTTTGACCAGAAACGGGGGGGCGGGTAAACCAAATTAAGACAGTCAAACCTAGGAACAAAATAGCCGATGCCCAAAATACATCATTCGTTGCAAGCATATAAGATTGGTTAATGACGGTTTGATAGATTTTGGCATAACTCGATTGTTGTGATAATCCCGCCGCTTCTAAATGCTGCATGGCTTGTTGCATATAAGGATTATAGGACGTCAGGCCTTCGACTAATTTACTTTGATGAATATTTTCCTGATCAGACCATAGGGTAACACTGATAGAAGTCCCAAAACTCCCGGCTAAAATTCGACAAAAATTGGATAAACCTGCTGCACTTGCTAAATCTTTTGCAGGTAAGCCGGACATTAAAATGGCAATCGTAGGAATAAAAAAGAAAGGGACTCCGACACCCTGAAAAAAACGCACGATAGCGACATTATAAAACGCAATATCCGTATCAAAACCTGATAACCAAAATGAACCGAGCGCAAATATCACAAAACCAAAGCTCACTAAGACTCGCAAGTCTATTTTACCCATCACTATCCCCATAAAAGGGGATAAACAAAGAGGAATAATACCTAAAGGGGCTGTCGCCAACCCTGCCCAGGTGGGCGTATAATTCATTTGCGTTTGTAACCATAAAGGCAAAATCACAACGCTACCAAAAAAAGCTAAATAACCCAAACTAATACTAACGGTTCCAATAGCAAAATTTCGACGTTTAAATAAAGTTAAATCGATAATGGGGTATTTTGCAGTAAGCTCCCAAATAATTAAAAAACTTAAACAAACCACAGAAATAACCGCAAGACTATCAATAAAAATAGAATTAAACCAATCTAAATCTTTGCCTTTATCTAATAAAATTTGCAAACAT
>JABDEM010000052.1:419-5272 GCA_013287085.1 Gammaproteobacteria bacterium | reverse complement strand
AAAGTTTTGTCCCGGGCGTTGAATCATCGCTTGAAGTTTCTGGAGAAAGATTGGATAGACTACTAAGTAGTCATGAAATATATGTTAATACTGCTATTTTACCACCAGACTACTATAGGGAAATCATATCTTCTAACATAGTTGAACCTCATGATGAAGAAAAAGACCCACGTACAGGCTTTCATTGGCAGAATTTAGCAGTCGGTATTTGTCATGCACAAGAAATTGATTTATTAGTTGCTCATGAATTTAAGCCTCAAGAAAATAAAGAAGATGCTGCAATTGCTAGTGTTAGAAACATTCGAATTGATAAAAATGCACCAGCCTTATTGCTATTATCAAACCCAGCTTTAAATTTTTCTCCACCAAAAATTCCTTCTAAAGATCCCACTAAAGCTAATGCATTAACAGAAGAAGATAGATTCAAATTTATTCAAGCTATGTATAGGAATTTATTTAGCATTGCTCGTGCCAAAAAACGAACTCATATTGCAATGCCCGCAGGAGGATTAGGCGAGTTTCGTGGTGACCCAAAAACTTATTTTGAAGCTTTAAAAAAAGTCGCTCAAGAATTTCCCGATTTAACTATTATTTATCATCCCGGCAAAGCCGAAAATCAGCCTATTTTCACTCAAGTATTAACCGGGCAGAATAATGTTATTGAAGCTAAAAAAGATATAATTTTTATTGCGGATGAGTTATGCAAAAAAAGGTGTTCCTTGTGCTTTGCATAATCCTTCGGATGCGGATGTCGTATTTGGTTTGTATGATATAGGAGAATATTGGAAAAAAGGACATTATGTTTTTGAAGAACACATTGCATCGATGAGTACCGCTCCTTTAAATAGCCGACTTCTTAATCCTTTTCCTGTTGTAATTGAAAGAGAATTAACACCAGAAAGACAACTAGCGGAAGAAAAAGATGGAAGCGACGTTGTTGATGATAATATGTCCGGTTTGATTCCTTGGTTGAAGAACTATAGAGAGGATAGAGGAGCTGATGCTAGGGATATTTTTGGAATGCGATTATTTAGTTGTTTCAAATTTACTAAAGCTAATAAGCTTGATGCCGCTGCTGCATTAATCAATATATTAACTCATAAAAATGATGATCTTAGTCCTCATATCAAGGCATTATGCAATGGCCGCCTGGGTAGGCGGATCCAAGAGTTTGCAGAGGTTAAAGGATTTAAGAGTGCTAAAGATTTTCTCTTACAAATTAACCAAAGAAATAACGTAAACCTACCGAGACATAATTCACCGTAGGAGCGCTAACACTAGTGGTTGCAGATACCGAAGAGGGGCCTGTTGTAAAAAAGCCGCTAGTGTTAGATGCATTACCTGAAATACCGGTCCAGTCGAAATAGGCAGTTAGTTTTCGCGTTAATAGATAATCAACTCCTAAGCCGAAAGCAGGTCTTATTGAACCTTGACAAGTGCTAGCGGAAGAATTGAATCCATTGCCACTAATATTTAAATTCAACGTAGTCCATTCTAAAGCGCCGCCCAATTTGCCATAAAGAATAAAACCTTCTTGCAATGGCACAGTACCTTTTGCAAATAAGAAAAAGGCATAAGTATCTTTTTGTACTGAACTGCCTGTACCGCCAGTCCCGCCGATGACGGTAAAATTATTATTTTGTTGCGTGAAGAAATAATCAAAAGCCGCTTCCAGCGCAAAGTAGTCATTCCATTGATAACCTGCGCCCGCACCGAGCCCCCATTGATCGCCTGGATTGGTAGAGCTCGTGTTAATCCCAGTGACAAAACCGGCGGGCTGTAAATTGCCGCTCAAATTTCTATTATAATCTACCCCAGCCCATCCAATATTAGCTAAGGCATAAAAACCCCGCATGCAACGGCATTGAGTTTGTGCATTTGCTATATTGATTGTGATTAAACTTAAAGTAGCCGAAGTTAATACTAAGAATTTTTTTAACATTTTGGTATGCTCCATTATTTTTAGTTGCGGTAGATATCACAATTTTATTTCTTCAATCCATAACCCGTTTTAAAAATCCAGCCGATAATAATAAGGCATACGATAGTAAATGCTACAATCATCGTGACACTAGTCATGAGACTCACATCGCCATGTTCATAGAAACTCCAGCGAAACCCACTCACCAAATAAACCACCGGATTCACCAATGAAACCTGGTACCAGAAATGTGGCAACATATTAATGGAATAAAAGCTGCCACCAAGAAAAGTCAGCGGTGTGATGATAAGTAGTGGAATGAGTTGCAACTTTTCAAATCCATCCGCCCAAATTCCGATAATGAAACCCAGCAAGCTAAACGTCACACTTGTCATTATCAGAAAAAACGCCATCCAGAATGGATGTGCGATATGCATGGGTACAAAAAAGAAAGCGGTAAGAAGCACGATAACGCCAAGCATTACCGATTTGGTTGCTGCAGCGCCTACATAGCCTAAGACTATTTCAATAAACGAAAGTGGCGCTGACAGGATTTCATAAATTGTGCCGGTGAAACGTGGAAAATAAATACCAAACGAAGCATTAGATACACTTTGTCCGAGAATGGTTAACATGATTAGACCAGGAACAATAAATGCACCATACGGTATGTCATTAATGGCTTGAATGCGAGAACCAATAGCGGAACCAAATACGATAAAATAAAGTACCGTTGAAAGCACGGGAGACACAATGCTTTGGCTTAACGTGCGTAGCGTACGCCTCATTTCAAACACATAAATTGCACGAATACCACGAATATTCATTTTGCCTCCACTAGTTTAATGAAGATTTCTTCTAAACTACTTTGATAACTATAAATATCTTTAGGTCGTATGCCCTGGGATTTCAAGTTGTCCAGTACGTCTGAAATATCATTTTCCGTTTCAGGATCGTAAGTCAGAATTAGTCTGTCGCCATTCTCATCCTTTTCCAGTGTCAGCGGATAAGATCCAAGTCCAGTAGGTATTGCCGCAAGCGGCTCACGCAAAACGAAAATCATCTGTCGTTTACCCATTTTTTGCATCAAGTCATTTTTGTCTTCTGTTAGAATCAGGTGACCTTTGTTGATAATCCCCACACGGTCAGCCATTTCTTGCGCTTCTTCGATATAGTGTGTGGTGAGAATAATGGTGATACCTGTTTCACGGAGATCGCGTACTTGTGCCCACATGGATTTGCGCAGTTCCACATCTACTCCCGCTGTGGGTTCATCGAGAAATAGGATTTCTGGCTCGTGAGACAAGGCTTTAGCCACCATGACTCGCCGTTTCATCCCTCCCGATAAAAATCGAATCTGCTCATCTTTTTTATCCCAAAGTGACAGTCGTTTCAGTATGTCTTCAATGTGGCGAGGATTGTGCGCCTTGCCAAATAACCCTCTACTAAATGTTACCGTATTCCACACCGTTTCAAACGAATCCGTGGCTAACTCTTGTGGCACTAAGCCAACTAGAGAGCGTGCTTCGCGGTATTGCATAATATTATCGTAGCCCGCTATGGCAACCGTACCGCTACTCGGTCTCACAATGCCACATACCGCATTGATTAGGGTCGTTTTGCCTGCACCATTAGGCCCCAGCAGAGCAAAAATCTCGCCGCGGCTAATCTCAAGATCAATGCTATTTAATGCTTTAAAACCATTGTCATAAATTTTTTTAAGGGCGGTGATTTTAATAGCGGTATTGTTTTCCATGAGGGGCTTTGCTCCAGCTTATACCAATTTAAGCAGTCATTTTAATTTCAACTTTATCCAAAAATAACTCAAGCAATTCTGTCAATAATTGCGAAAGCGTGGCTGACATAATGAAAAAATCTGCATTAAATTGCTGCAATTTAGTTTCCGCTTCCATCTCTTTCACTTGCGCCGTAATTTCTTCTTGATAGCGAATGCTACGCAATGAAAAATCATCCGCTAAAACAAAATTCACTCTATCATGCCAACCTAAAGCGATTTCCATGACTTCACAACCTTCTTTAATGAAAGATTGAATGGCATCGGCAAATAAATTTTGTTGTTGGCAACGTATGGTACGGTTTTGTTCTTTAGGATCTTGTAATAAACAAGATTTTTCAATGACAAAAGAGGAAGGATAACTTTGATGTTTTAACCAATGCGTAATAATAGGCGATAATTTTTTCATTTGAAAATTATCGACTTTTTCAGTCACCGATTTTTTAAAGAGTGAAAGAAATTGTTCGGTTTTTTTCTCATGGGTGGTGCCTAGTACTAACCAATTATTTTTAGGATCAATATAAGCATAAATTCGCGTAAATTTACTAAAAGCACGCGGCAATAAAGTATGGATCACTTCATCTTTTAAGGCCATTTTTCTTTTTTGATAAACTTTTCGTCCCTCTTCAAGTTCAATCTGTTTCACTCTTTCTTTTAATTCTTGATTAATCACAGCAGCGGGTAGAATTTTTTCTTCAATTTGTAAACAAATCATCAGATAACCATTCATGACTTGAATTAAAGGCGCATTCTCTTCATCAACAGGGGATACCCAACCGTTACTGGTGGGCATAAAAGGCAAACAAGGTTTAAAAGCTAAAGACTCTAATTTATCTAAGAAATTTTCTGCTATATAGCGCTTAGTATCTGCTAATTGAAATAATTGAATTTGTTTAAACCACATTTTTGTGTTCCTTATGATTGGCATTTTGGACAAAAAACGGTAGATCGTTGTCCAATCCGTAATGGGACTAATAGTGTTTTGCAGTTTACACAAGGTAAGTTTGCTCTGCCATAAACTTTTAAAGAATTCGTAAAATATCCCGGTTTGCCGTCACTGTTTACAAAGTCTTTTAAAGTTGTACCGCCTTTTTTAATGGCTTTTTGTAATATTTTTTTGATGGCTTGAGTTATTTT
>JABDEM010000052.1:0-409 GCA_013287085.1 Gammaproteobacteria bacterium | reverse complement strand
GATGAATATTGGCTAAAAATAAACATTCAGTCGCATAAATATTGCCAACACCCACGACTATTTTGCTATCCATAATAAATGATTTAATACTGGTTTTTCTTTTTTTGGTTTTTTGAAATAAATACTCTGCTGAAAAATCTTTCTCTAACGGTTCAGGACCTAAATTTTTTAATAACTTATGTTTAAGAGGATCCTGATCTGTCCATAATATCGCACCAAATCTTCTTGGATCGGTATAGCGCAATATTTTTTTATTTTCAAATTCGATATCCACATGATCATGCTTTTTTATAGCATCAGTTTTTTGTAACAATACGTAAACTACCCGACATGCCTAAGTGTAATAGTAATGTTCCCGTTTTAAATTTAAATAATAAATATTTCGCTCGGCGTTCAAGTTCTATAATAG
>JABDEM010000051.1:2481-5452 GCA_013287085.1 Gammaproteobacteria bacterium | reverse complement strand
AGAAATTTATTATTTGATCTTGTGCAATTTCGTCACACGCAGAATTTAACTAAAACTGATCTTACCGCCATTGATGTTATTCAAAATACACTACTCAGTAATTTACCACTCACTTCCAAACGCGAACTTTTACAAACCCTAGTGAAACTACCGAAAAGAAATCCTTCGCACGAAGACTTGCAAAAAAAAGTATTAAAAGCCATCGGAGATGAAAAAAGGGGTTCAAGCAAAGATGTTTCACCTCTCAAAGAATTGGATGATGTCATTAGCTTAGTGACGACTATTCAGAAAAATCAGCAAAGAAAACAACTCTCTACTACTAAAGGGACCTTATTTGCAAAAAATCAACGTCATATACCGCTTTCTGCAAAAACTCCTCAAAAGCCAAGAAAAAGCAAACATAAATGATCATAAATCCTGTAGAATAAGCGCCGGTTGAACCTACAGACGACTTTTATGATACAAAAAATGAATCCTACTGAACGCCGTGCCGCACTCTCGCTTTCTGTGATTATGAGCTTGCGACTATTAGGCTTGTTCATGGTTTTGCCTTTATTTAGTCTTTATGCGAACGGTCTTAGCGGCGCCACTCCCTTATTGATTGGCCTTGCCATGGGTGTCTATGGCTTAAGCCAAGCGGTTTTACAAATTCCCTTCGGGGCGCTTTCTGATCATTTCGGTCGCCGTAAAATTATTACGCTAGGTTTAATATTATTTGCAGCCGGCAGCTGCCTTGCTGCCTTAGCCGATAATATTTGGCTCATGATCGTAGGCCGTGCTTTACAAGGAGCAGGCGCCGTAGGCAGCACATTGATGGCTATGATTGCTGATTTAACAAGACCTGAACAACGCACTAAGGCTATGGCTATAGCAGGTATTACGATTGGATTTTCATTTATGCTCGCTATGATGGCAGGACCATTACTTGCAGCGGGTATTACGGTCCCTGGTCTATTTTGGACCGCCGTGGGTTTGAGTTTTTTGAGCATTTTATTACTTTTTACTTGGGTGCCGACCCCAACCGCACCTCACTTTCATGCAGAAGTTGAACCCCGAATACACGACTTTTTTTCGCTTTTAAAAATGCCACTCTTAATTCAATTAAATTTAGGAATTTTTTTATTACACGTTATTTTTACAGCAAGTTTTATTGTCATCCCCATGAGTCTGCAAAATTTAGCAGGAATTGCTGGGTCTAGGCAATGGCTACTTTATTTACCGGGTCTCTTGATTGCTTTTGCAATTACCATGCCTTGTGTCATCGCGGCTGAAAAAAAACAGCTGATAAAACCATTTTTTATAGGCGGGATTATTTTATTAGCTTTAGCCCAAATTTTATTCTGGCTTTTTGCAAAAGAGTTGTGGATTTCTGCGATCAGTTTGATATTATTTTTAACAGCGTTTTCCCTTCTCGAAGCTTTTCTTCCCTCTCTCGTTTCACGAGCAGCTCCTCCCTCCCGCAAAGGTACTGCATTAGGAATGTATTCTTGTGCACAATTCTTTGGAATTTTTATAGGTGGTGCGGTAGGTGGCTGGCTATATGGTCAATTCGGGCTCATCAACGTTTACTTATTCTGCGTGATCCTCACGCTCATTTGGGTTATTATTGCGGTTAAAATGAATACAGGAGCAATCTATTATGGCAAAAGGTAGTGTTAATAAAGTGATCTTAATTGGAAATTTAGGTCGCGATCCAGAAATGCGTTACACCCCCAACGGTGTTGCCGTTGCAAATATGACTATCGCAACCACCGAAGTTTGGAAAGACAAACAATCCGGTCAAAACCAAGAACAAACCGAATGGCATCGCGTCGTTCTATTCGCGCGTCTTGGCGAAATCGCTGGCGAATACTTAAAGAAAGGTTCAAAAGTTTTCATCGAAGGCCGCCTCCAAACCCGTAAATGGCAAGATAAAACAACAGGCCAAGATCGTTACACCACAGAAATCGTGGGTGAGAGCTTACAAATGCTAGACAGTAAAGGCGGAAGCTCTGCTCCTAGCGCCCCAGAAATGAGCCACTCTGAAAAACAACCTGTCTCGGAAGCAGCCGCTGCTGGCGCTGGTGCTGATAGTTTTGATGATGACATTCCGTTTTAATTTATCATCCTCATCAAGGTGGATATTCATTATCCACCTTATCATAATAACCACCCTTTGCTGGGGAGAAGTAGCATTGTCTGCAACAGAATTAAATACACCCTATATTCCTAGAGCTATGCTTTTCACCCCCCCGAATGTGATGGCTATAAAAATAAGTCCTGACTCTAAATATCTTGCTTACGTAAAAGCAGAGCCAACAGGCGTGATGAATCTTTATGTCTGTGATCGTAATCAATGCAACAATAGCAATGCATTAAGACAGATTACGCACTTTACCACTCCCGAAATTTATCGGTTTTTCTGGACGGGTGATTCAAAGAACATTGTGTTTTTACAAGATACTAATGGTGCTAAATCTTACCAATTATATTCTGTTAATGTTGAATCGGGCGCCTTAAGAAATAACACTAAAGATTTTACCAACATTACCGCTAAAATTTTTAAAGTAAGCGGCCATCGAGTGGCTGTTGGGATTAATGATCGAAATCCTAAATACCATGATATTTTTATTCTTGATACTAACAATGATTCGTTAACTAAGATTTTTGAAAATAATCGTTTTTCTCGTTTTACTTTTGATGACAATCTAAACCTTGTTTTCAAAGAAGAAGTTCATGAGGATGGCGCTATTGATATTTATAAAGATGATGCAGTTTATATGCATTTTTCCCCTGAAGATGCCTTCCATTCACGACTTATAAAACTTAATAATTCAACTCTTTATTATGTAGACTCAAGAGATTCTGATACCACATGGTTCAAATCTATCGATTTAACCACCGGGAAAGAAACCAAACTAGCGCACGATCCAAAAAGTGATATCAATGAAATTGTCTTTGATAATGGCTATCCTTTGATGTACGCAACCAA
>JABDEM010000051.1:1348-2471 GCA_013287085.1 Gammaproteobacteria bacterium | reverse complement strand
TTTCGAAATTATCAGTCAGAGTCAATTATTTTGGGTCATTAGAGCCTATGAGCCGAAAAAAATTGGGGCAAGTTTTTATCTTTACGATTTAGAAACAAAAAAACTTAATCCATTATTTATTGCTAAAACTTGTGATCAGCTGGCAAAGATGATCCCTTTTGAATTTAAAACCAGAGATGGCTTAACTCTAACAGCTTATATTACTTTACCCAATCAAATGCACTCTCTCGATTCTATAAAAAAACCTGTCCCTTTAATTGTGTTTCCACATGGCGGGCCTTTTCAAGCGCGAGATAGTTTAATTTATAATCCTTATGTTCAATGGTTAGCAAGTCGCGGCTATGCCGTTCTCAATGTGAATTTTAGATTATCTTCAGGACTTGGAAAAAATCTCGTTAACGCTGGAAATGGCGAATGGGGCCGAAAATCTCTCTTTGATCTTATCGATGGAGTAAGCTGGTGCATTGATAAAGGTATTACGACTAAAACACAAGTTGGAATTATGGGTGGAAGCTACGGCGGCTATGCAACCCTAGCCGCATTATCATTGACTCCAGAAGAATTCGCCGTCGGTGTTTCTATCGTTGGCCCATCGAGTTTAATAACTGTCATGCAAAAAGTACCCAATTATTGGGACTTTCCAAGTTATCCTTTATCAGACGGAGAATTATTTTTCACTAAAGGCGCTTTCCTAAAAAGCATGGACGGCAATCCTGATACCCCAGAAGGCCAACAATTTTTAGCAAGCCGTTCACCCCTTAATTTCGCCAATCAAATCGAGCGCCCGTTACTTCTCATCCAGGGAGATAATGATCCTATTGTCACCAAAGAAGAATCCCAACAAATTTTTGATAAATTAAAACAATCCCATAAAAAAACCCGAATGCTTTCATTTTCAGATGAAGGCCATCAATTTAGACGGTACGCCAATATTGATGTCTATCTCGCATACGCTGAAAAGTGGCTCCACGATGTTCTAGGCGGCCGCTTTGAACCGCTAGACCCAAAATTGGCGGCTGAGTCTAGTGTAGCTATTCAGGATGCTTGATGAGGAAACCTTCGAACGCTCCTGAAATTACTAATTGGGAACAAGTCATTTTTGGTAAGGATCAATAAACATGAT
>JABDEM010000051.1:0-1338 GCA_013287085.1 Gammaproteobacteria bacterium | reverse complement strand
CTCCTCTCTACGTTCTTTCTTCGGTTGCAGAAGGCGCTCCCCTAATAATGCTGATAATTATGCTGAAATTTTAATTTGGGATAACCCTGTTTATTTACCCGCAAAACATATTGCTTTAAAAGTTTGTCGCGACGGTGTCGTGCATTATCTTAGTTTTGGACCGGCTAAATCCGAAGGGCTTTCACATCTTCCTTTATTGTTTGGGAAAGTCACTCAGCGAACGGGTGTCGTTGGAAATTTTACTGAAACCTATAAAGATGATTTACTGATTCAAGGCTTAAGAAATGCAGCATTAAATGAAGAAAAAGGAATTGATCTTCCTCCCAATTTAAAAAAGATGAGTCCACTTGAAGTGTTAGTGCATGCGAAAGAAAATTATACTTCTGCAACAAAAGCAAGATTAAGAGAACTCGGAAAACCTGCGGATGTCATAAGATTACGTACACTCGACTTAAATAAAATGATTATAAGAATTCAGCAATACAAAACAGACAAAGAAATGCATTGGGCTTTTTTCTCCGGCACTTATTTTCATAAAGAACATAGGCACAATTGTGCGAGCATTATATTAGATGTTTTATATGCTGGGGGATTAGATCAAGTAGCACCAGCGAGTTATAACAACTTAACTGGATTAGTAGGCGGCTTACTTGGAGTCGCTTATGCTTATCATCAATGGGATCACAGCTCCGCGCAATCAAACGCATGGATTATAGCCAGTAGCGCGGCGATTGGTCGAGCTACCGGTGCAGCTTATGATGGTTATCACGGAATACAAAGTTTTCTAAATGTGGTTACCAAAGAAGAGCGGGATAGTTGGGGTTCAGTTTTAGGCTTAAGGATCAATAGCGCGGTTTGCTCTGCGATCGTGGGTATATTCAAATCAGGGCCGTTTAATTCGGGATTATTAACTTTACCGGAAGAAGTGGGATATATAGCGGTTAATGCCTCTAGGAATGAACAATCTCTTTATACGTTTAAACGTCCCCACCCCTAAGTCTTAAACTCACCTCTCCAGAGCAAAACTGCTGCAAGGTGCCTCCTTCATCTTGAAGCAAGAGCTCTCCCTTGTCATTAATACCCAACATCTTGCCAAAAATCTGCTTATTTGATTGGTTAATTGTAACTAACTTCCCATAAAATGCATCTAAATTACGCCAAATTTCAATAAAATCTCTTAACCCACTTTCTTCAAAAAGTGGTAGCTTAGTTAATAATTCATTAATAAGAAGCCCGCTGAGTTGGTTTCTAGAAGGGTTTTGCGGAAGCGCTATGGCATTGGCTAACTCTGTTATATCTTCTGGCAAATAAAGATTTAACCCAATGCCTATCACTACC
>JABDEM010000050.1 GCA_013287085.1 Gammaproteobacteria bacterium | reverse complement strand
GTGACCTTTACGCCTTCGATTAGCCCGATTTATGCTAATAACCCCGGGTTTAAGATTTTTGAGTATGACCCTACTACTTTTGATTTGCTCAATTTTGATGTTTATTATTACCCGCTTAATAAAAACGATGGGCATTGGTATCGAGAATATAATTTTAATCGTATTTTTCAAAGTGAATGCGAACACTGTACGTTATTACCGGGGCTCAAAGCATTATTTAGCAGTAATAATATGGATCCCTATTTTGAGAAATTTGTTCATGTGAATGTTCCGCAGCAATTTTCCAAAACAGAAATGACTTACTATAAATGCGGGGTCAATAACTTTTCTTATGAACAATATAAAAGTTGTGTGGCAGACGATAGCATTCTACTTAAAATCCCTGGCGTTGCTTATGCCACACAACTTTGGCAAAACATTCATTTTCCAAGATTAAATCTTGGATCAAGCTTTGAAATGTATTACCAAGAACTCAAACGTCGACTCTAAGTTTTTTGTTCGCTAAGTTTCTTTTCAATGAACGTAATCCATTCTTCGGTTTCTTTGGATTCTTTATCAAGCTCTAAAGCTTTTTTGAAGTATATTAATGCTTCTTCTTGGGCATCTGAATGGTGTAAACACAGCGCCATATTATAATACAAACCAAATTGTTCCCCCACATAAGGCATGGCTTGTTTGTAATAGTCTAAGGCTTGTTGATAATTCTTAATGGCATGAAAGAAGACGCCAATTTCAAACAGGATACATTCTGATTTAGGCATATAATAGTAATTAGCGGCTAAATTTTTCATATTAGCTGCCATAAAATCAATCGTTTCTTTGTCAGATTCACCCAAAATGGCATTAATGCGATTGGTGAGTTTTAAATAGATATGCGGATCCCATAAGGCCATTTGCATGTGTGAGGCAAGGGTATCTAAATTACATTCTTGGAAAGAATCACTAATACGTCTATGCAAAATAAAATAATCTCCGGGGCTATAACCTTCGACTCGTTCTTGAATCGTCATATAAGTTTCAGGCATGTCTTTCAGATCAAAACCACTAGAGAATACAGAAGTTTTAATGCCTTTTCGTGTGGTTTGCAGACAAGCCCCACCGCCAGACGTTTTGAAATATTCAGCGATAGCATGGAAGTTAACCATCATAGAAAAACTGCCATGAAACGAAATAGAGGGATGTCCTAGATGGTCTAGTGTTTCTAGGGTACTGTAGCCTTTATCGGTAGAAATAATAAATAATTTATCATGCGCTAATTTTTTTAAGTATTTAATGGCGCGGAATGTCCCCACGGGAAATAAAAAACTGGTTTCTTTTAAAGTATTTTTGTAAGTTTCTAAAATAGCGTCTAAATGTGGATCATGATAATAAGATCCGTGAATTTCATTAATATGATAATCGGTGTTAATTTTTTCCATGTTGATGGGTCTGTTATTCTTCATATTAGTATCATCAGTGGATAAACTAATCAGTAATTCGTAGAGTTTACCTTCTCTGATGGCAAAAGAATCATGAGAGACCGTATCAAAAATATAATTAGCAAACACCGTGAGTGGGTTTACCAATGTTTCAGTATTCAGTTGAATATTCTTTTTAAAAAGCGTGATGGATCGATCGCTTTCCATATCATAAATAGCAAAATCCACTAAACCTTTTTCAAGATAAGGTTTAAGAGCCGGATGATCTTCCCAATATTTAATATTATTTTTGGTAAAGTCACTCATGATATAGACAAGTTGGATCTCTTCTAAACCCAATCCTTGAAGTAATTCTTGAAGTATCTTTAACATAAAGAAACTAAAACGGCCGGAACCTGTCCCTAACTCTAGAATATAAAAAGGATGATTTTTAGCATCGGGATTTTTCTTAATCCAATCGCGAATAAAAGCAATCACTAATTTAGCATAACAAGTCGCAATAAAAGGATTGCTAGTAATATAAAAAGGAACTTGGTTCACCCAAGCATCGATTCCTGCTTGATCAAAATATTCACGCTGTAAGCGCCAGAGCGCGGATTCTGAGAATTTTTTATGTTTTTCAATTAGTACTCGTCTTGGACCTGTTTCTTGTTTCACGAGAAGCTCTCCTCCTAGCTAGAATCAAATTGTGTGCTAATATATCAGCAAAGGAGTAGGGTATGGAAGAAACACCACTCAAATTTATTCAAATTAGTGATATTCATCTCTTAAAGGACAATAAGAGTGCTTTATTGGGCGTCACGACTTTTGATAGTTTTCAAGCCATTTTAAAAGAAGTTAAAAAGAATTTAAAAGGGACTGATTTCTTTATTTTAAGTGGGGATCTCTCCCAAGACGCTTCGATTGAATCCTATCAAAAAGTGGCAGAAGGGATTAGCCAATTTAAATTACCCGCTTATTATGTGCTTGGAAATCATGATGATTTTCATGTTATTTCACAAGTTTATCCTCTGGATTATGTTTCCAATCAACGCGTGATTATTTCTAAACAATGGCAAATTATATTGCTCAATTCGCAAAAAACGGGGGCAGTCGAAGGCTATTTGCCCGATGAGCAGTTTGAATTTTTAGCCCAATCTTTAGAGAGTTATCCAGAACACCATGCTCTCATTGTTTTTCACCATCATCCTATTCCCATTCACTGCGGTTGGTTGGATCCTTTAGGGCTAACCAATGCCGATGAATTGTGGGAATTTTTAAAGCATTACCCCCAAGTAAGAGCAGTCTTATTTGGCCATATTCATCAAGAACACGAAGGTCGTAAAAACGGTATTTACTATGCGTCGCCTCCTTCGACCTGTATTCAATTTAAGCCAAAAACCAAGGATTTTCAGCTAGATTCCCTTCCTCAAGGCTATCGCTGGGTTGAATTGTACCCCAATGGACAATTTAAAACCGGCATTCATCGCCTCGCACATTATGTGGGCAATTTCGATCCAACCGCTAAAGGCTATTGATCATAACTTATTGATTATTAAGATAAATTTAATTCTCATTCTGCGCTATACTAGAAATAGATAGTCATAAATGAGGACTTTCTTATGATGCACAGGATCGATGCTTCTATCGAGCGAGATCTAAGAAACATTAGGATTGCATTAAAAAATCCGAATCTTGATTCTTCTTTAAAGACTCGAATTACTGAAGTGACTAATGCGCTCGAAAAAGATTATCGACAAAATCTGGAAATACCTTTACGTGGTACCGAAGTAGATAATGATGCTATTTATGGGCCTTATGAAGAATTATTATCCAAGGTTAGAAAAGCATTAGTTGAAACCTCACGTGATTTAAATAATGTAGAAAAAGAAAAGGCGCTGCAAACGGCGATAGAAGAACTGAATGCGTTTAAACAGGGTACCCTCTATCGACTAGCTGCCGCAAAAGCCGGTAGAGATATTTCGATTTATTTTACCTATGTAGGTAGTGCAGTGAAGGGGTTTGGTAAAGCTGCTGACTGGATACAAACGATTGGAAAATTTCTCGACTTCACCTGGTTACATTTTTTGGGTCAATTATCAACGGTGGTTAATAATGCGGGCGCAATATTTCCACCTATTATTTATGCCTATCATGCTTTAGCGGGCTTGTTTGATTTGGCATTTAAAATTTTACAATTAACTGTTTCTGAAAAATCGGGAGAAGAACGGCTTAAAGAATACAAAGAATTTTTTGGTGCAGTGGCTAGAATTGCAGCCGCTGCGATTGGATTTATTTTTAATACCTTAGCTGTGGTTGCATTTGCGGTGGGTGTGACGACTACTCCCATGGGTTTGGCTTTTGCAGCAGTCGCTGTGACTGCAGGTTGGATAGGGGATACGGTTATCCCTATGTTTAAAAAAGGGCAGGAATTAGCCAAATGTGAAAAAAAGATTGTTGAAATAGAAAAAAGCTTAAAAGGCAAAACTAACCAAATAGAAATAGCGGATTTAAGTAATGAATTAGTAGCATTACAAAAAAAACAAAGAGATTTAGCCAGACAATATGCAGATAAAAAATCGGACTCAACTTGGGGTGCTGTGGGTGTTGCATCGGTTGTTTTGTTTGCCCTGTCAGTTTTAACAGGTCCTGTAGGCTTGGTCTTTTTAGCAGGTGGTGGTTTATTGCTAGCTGCAAACATTGTCCGATCGACTTATGTTTGGAATCGAAATCGTCAATTTAATGCACAAAGACTTGCGGCAGAAAAATTAGAAGAACAAAGTAAAGTAGCCACAAAAACTAAAACTAAAACTAAAACCGAACCTACGCTAATTCCTAGTCCAAATATATTAAAAACCATCGAACAAAGAGCTGCCGTTGCACCTGAACCCCAAGCTCTTAAAAATGAACCTAGAACAGATGCTATTCGAACCGATATTATTAAAACAGATACTGTTAAAACCGATACAAATATTCCATTGACGACACCATTGACCTCACAAAAAGCAACTTTATTTGCAACTTCTACAAATAAAGATGATAAAATTAATAAAGATAAAGAGAGAGAGATTATTCCAACCCATAAAGATATTAAGGGGAAAACAGGATGAAGAAAGGGATGTCGACTTCATGGATGTCAGCGGTATTGTTAGCGCTTCTCGGTATAACCTTAGTCTCTGAGTTACCCTACGGTGTGTTCCCAGTTATTTCATTAATATTATTTATTGGACTTTGTATTTTCTATTGGCGTGTTTATCCTGCCGTACAGCGCAATCAATCAGAATTAAAAAAACGTGATCAACAATTACAAATCGCCTCCGATGCTTCAATGATTGGTATGGCGCTTTTATCGAATGCCCAAGAACAGCTAGAGAAAATGGCTTATCATGATTATCTAACTGGATTAGCGAATCGAAATAAATTAGAAGAACGTTTAAGTCATATGATTTCATCTGCACAAAGAAGAAATAGTAAATTCGGTATTATGATGATGGATTTAGATCATTTTAAAAATATTAATGACACCATTGGCCATCATGCCGGGGATGAATTATTAAAAATTGTTTCAGAGAGATTAAGAAATGCAGTTCGAATTACTGATTTAATTGTAAGATTAGGTGGCGATGAGTTTGTGATTTTAATTACCGATATTCATCAATCGGAAGAAGTGGCTTTGATTGCGCAGAAAATACTGCATATGTTAGTACAACCGGTACAGTTAAAAGATCATGAATTATATGTAACCACCAGTATTGGAATTGGTGTTTATCCTTTGGATGGTGAAGATATCAAAGGGTTATTACGTAATGCAGATTTAGCTTTATATCGTGCAAAAGAAGTAGGTCGAAATAATTATCAATTTTGTACGCCTGAGATGACTTCCAAGGCTCATGAAAAAATGGCAAAACTCCAAGCGCTTACTCAAGCGATTGCGCGTAATGAATGTATGCTTCATTACCAACCCAAAATTGATTTGATTAACCATAAATTATGCGGCGTAGAAGCTTTAATTCGCTGGGGAAATAAAGATTTTGGTTATATTACACCCGATGAAATGGTGCAATTAGCAGAAGAGTCAGGATTAAT
>JABDEM010000049.1:3797-5773 GCA_013287085.1 Gammaproteobacteria bacterium | reverse complement strand
TCATGGCTTAACCGATCAAGAAATTCGTTATCGCCAGCGTTATTTAGATTTAATGGTGAATGATGAAACCAGAAAAACTTTTCTTTTGCGCACGCAAATTGTGAATGGCATAAGACAGTTTTTGACGAAGAAAAATTTCTTAGAAGTCGAAACGCCTATGATGCAAGTCTTAGCAGGCGGTGCTGCTGCGAGACCTTTTGTGACCCATCACAATGCTTTAGATATGCCACTTTTTTTACGTATTGCGCCTGAACTTTATTTAAAAAGATTGGTGGTCGGTGGTTTTGATCGCGTATTTGAAATTAATCGTAATTTTAGAAATGAAGGATTATCCACGCAACACAATCCTGAGTTTACGATGTTAGAATTTTATCAAGCGTATGCTGATTATCATGATCTCATGAATCTAACCGAAGAATTGATGCATGAATTAGCCAAAAATGTATTAGGATCACCGATAGTCACTTATCAGGGTCTTACTTTTGATATGAGCAAACCGTTTTTACGTATTAGTATGTTTGATTCTATTTTACAATTTAATGATCATCTAACCGTAGGCGATCTAGATACGGTAGAAGCAGCACGCAATGCCGCAAAGAAATTAGAAATCCCGATTCAAGAGAGTTATGGTCTTGGAAAAATTCAATTAGAAATTTTTGAAAAAACCGTAGAACAACAATTAATTCAGCCGACTTTTATAACAGAATATCCGGCAGAAGTGTCACCTTTAGCACGAAGAAGTGATAGAAATCCCTTTGTGACGGATCGATTTGAAATGTTTATG
Source organism: Gammaproteobacteria bacterium (assembly GCA_013287085.1). Classification (GTDB taxonomy): domain Bacteria; phylum Pseudomonadota; class Gammaproteobacteria; order DSM-16500; family DSM-16500; genus JABDEM01. The sequence continues at coordinate 4,989 of JABDEM010000049.1, read as the reverse complement.
GCAGGACGCGAAATTGCGAATGGTTTTTCTGAATTAAATGATGCGGAAGATCAGGCTGATCGTTTCCGCGCACAAGTTGCTGGCAAAGAAGCCGGAGATTTCGAGGCCATGCCTTATGATGAAGATTATGTCACGGCGTTAGAATACGGCATGCCACCGACGGCGGGAGAAGGGATTGGTATTGATCGATTGGTGATGATATTTACTAATTCTCCGTCGATTCGGGATGTGATTCTTTTTCCGCATATGCGGCCTAGATGAAATTAGATCATAACCTGTCGTCCCAAAAAATCTCCATGCTGTGAATGCTACAAGTGGGAAAGAAGAGCATGGAGATTTGTTTGGGATCCAGGGGACAAGAAGAAAAAAATAGATTTTTTATTATGGATAATTAGTATATTACCTAGTAGAATTTATTAAGCTGTTTAAGAATAAATTTCATCTTCACCTCTCCGCTCCCCTAGATACCAAATAATTTTCCGATGCAACACCCAGCCTTCGATTAAGTGAATAGGCGGAAAATTTTTGGTACGACGAGGATTGTTGAGCTAAAAGGACAATATATGACAAATGAAAAAAACTTTCCTGGCTATCCATTCAATATCCGCCAATTAACCAAAGAAGAAGGCTCCGGTTATTTTATTGAGTTTCCTGATTTACCAGGCTGTATGTCTGATGGTGAAACATTAGAAAAAGCGCTTGAAAATGGAAAGGATGCGGTAAGAAGTTGGATGGATGCTGCTATTTCTTCAGGTCGTCCTATTCCTCACTCAGGAAAAGTGTAAAAGCAAAGTGGTAAATAAAACAAAAGGCTTTTCTCTTATCGAAACTCTGCTGGTGCTATCCATCCTAGCCATTTTGCTTGTCTTCATCATCCCCTCCCAAAAACAATTACTTCAAACCAAAAAATCCGAAATCCTATGCGCACAATTATTCCATGCTATAGAATTAGCACGCAGTGAAGCTCTAATCAATCACGAAAATGTTATCTTATGTCCGAACAAAGAGTGGAGAAATGGTTTTATGGTGAAGACATCAGCATGTGTTCTTTATTCTTATCAAAATAAAAATACGGATGGTGAAATTATTTGGCGAGCATTTCCGCATCATCGTGCTGATTTAGAATTTTTACTAACAGGATTTACGAATGTTGAAAACGGAACTTTTTCTTATTTAATTAATAATAAAATAA
>JABDEM010000049.1:0-3787 GCA_013287085.1 Gammaproteobacteria bacterium | reverse complement strand
CACATGAAATTAAAACATCGGTTGCATCAGGTTTTCTAATTGAACTTTAATGTGATGGGCTTTATCTAGCACTTTGTTTTGCATATTGCATCGATTATAGAAAAAACTACCTACGAAGGCAGTCACAGCAACAGCAGCAGCGCTTACTCCTGCAATCGCAAGCGTCGATATAGCCGCAGGGATAAAAAATGGTGCTGCAATAGATGCTAATGCGATAATGAGCAAAGCATTTCTTAACCTTGGACGAATGTGATCCACAAGATCTTGGGAAGTATGATCCATTATGTTTTTTTTGAAAAATTCATAGTTTTCTTTTTGACGACTCTTATCACCCATAACATTCTCTATATACATATTAGCTTGCTCTGTAATATGAAAAGCATATTCATATCCAAGATCATCATAAGTTTCTTCCAATAGAGTATTAAAAATTGTGCTCAATGATCGATAGGCTTCGGTATCTGTTTTATTATGAAAGTGAGCAAGAGATTTTTCTATGTGCGCTGTACGAAGCACTTTTTTGGCTTCTTGTTCATTTATTTGAGAATTTAGACATTCTTTGAATAGCATAAAAATACCTTTTTTAGATAATAGAAGTATACTTTCCAAACCTTAAGGTTTTCTTAAGGGGCGGGAAAAGAGATTAATTTTCTTAAGCTATTGATTTTTAGGATAAAAAAACTTAAAGACAATACAGTTGCGATTAATCAAGCATATAAAGTCTAGCCTCTTTTAAATAAGAGGCTAGCTATTATAAATAAAAAAATTACCTTCGGCCTGGTCCTCTTCCTATTTCATCTTGAGGATAAGCATATGATAAGCCGTTTGGACTTTGTGCAGGGTTACCTGAATCATCAGCAGGCGGCGGAGCATTGTTATTAGGTGCTGGGTGCGCAGGGTGGTGTGGTACGGCATATATACCCTGCTTAGCAACATTTCTTTTTTTAACACTAAATGGTAATGGCATTTTTATTATCTCCTTCGTTGTGGGTTAATTATTATTGTCGTTGACGCTTAGCGGCTGGTGCCGCATGGGCTTCTTCTTGTGCGCCGTATGTAAAGCTTCCAAAAAAAGCAGCAGCAGGTCTTTTCGCAGGATTATATTTTGCCATTAGTTCTGCGCATAATTTTTTAAGTTCATTAATGGTCTCAGGATCGGTTTCAAGTATTATCGCCTTGTTAAAAATTTCTCGTATATCTTTTTTAGGAGCAATAACAAGACCGTTTTGAGCTAACTGAAATTTCACTTGTGCCCAATCTGAAAATGCGCTCGAAAGGTGTTCTCTTTCCACAGAGGTTGGATCAGCAAAGTATGCTGCAAAATAGGCAGGATCAGCAAACAATTTTCTTGCTTCTTTACCGATTGTTTGTCCTCGATTATCTAATTCGCGAAGATCGGGAGCAGAATAAATAGAAGGGTTGAAACCTGTTTTGTACTCTTCGGGTAAGTTGACATCGACTAAATCAGTAAAATTCTGATAGGCGGTTTTTAATGGATCTTTTCTCGTTGCACTCATTTTGTGTTTCCTTGTTATATTTAACGAGGCAATGATAGGAGATAAACCTTAAGGAAATCTTAAGAAAAAAATTAATTGTGATTATGATTTAAGTTTAATAGTAATTTCTGCTAAGCGTTTACCCATCGCAAAACATAATCGTTGTTCTTCTTCACTCACAGGATTTTTTCCATCAGGTCCTGTGACATGTGTTGCACCGTAAGGTGTTCCACCGGTTTTGGTTGTATTTAAATCAGGTTCTGTATAAGGCACGCCTAATAAAATAAATCCTAAATGAAATAAGGGTAACATCATGCTCAATAGAGTCGTTTCTTGTCCGCCATGTAAACTTGCGGTTGAGCTAAAGACAGCTGCGGGTTTATTCACCAATTGTCCCGATAACCATAAGCTGCTGGTCGTATCAATAAAATGTTTCATGGGCGCTGCCATATTTCCAAAACGGGTTGGGCTACCTAAGGCAAGACCATCACATTCTTTTAGATCTTCTAATGTTGCATAAGGCGCGCCACTATCAGGGACACTAGGTTTGGTTTGTTCACTCACGGGTGATACGGAAGGAACGGTGCGTAAACGAGCTTCAACCCCTGGAATGGATTCAATCCCGCGCGCTATGAATTGCGCCATTTGTTTAACCGCGCCATAGCGGCTGTAATATAACACTAAAATTGTTGCCATTAATTTGCCTCCGCTTGTGCTATTTTTGCAATTACCCAATTTAATGCACTATCCGGTAAAACTCTTCGCAAAAATGCAAAAATATATGCCGGTAATCCTATGTAATAATGCGCTTTAGGTCTAGGGCTTTCTAAAGCTTGAATCAGTTTTTTTACGACTGCATCAGGCGGTAAAGTCACGCGACGTTCACTGGGAGTTGGATTAAAAAAATATTTTTCCATTTTTTGGTATAAGTTTTTATAAAAACTAGGGGAGGGTTCTAAAGTTTTTTTATAAATTTTATAAGCATTTTCTCGTAATTTACTTTGAATAGGGCCTGGCACAATCATCGAAACGGAAATAGGACTATCACGCAATTCTTGGCGTAAGGTTTGACCAAACCCTTCGAGCGCAAATTTGGAAGCCGCATAAGCCCCTCGATAAGGCATAGTAATAATGCCTAAAATTGAAGTATTTAGCACAATGCGCCCGTACCCTTGTTTGCGCATGATAGGTAAAATTAGATTCACGACTTCCATGCAACCAAACACATTGGTTTCAAATTGCTCACGCATCATATCGCGGTTTAAGTCTTCGACGGCACCTGCCGTCACAAAGCCCGCATTGCTAAAAACAGCATCTAAAGTGCCATTAGAAAGGCTCAAAATCTTATCAATAGCCGCTTTAATAGAATGGGAATCATTGACGTCTAACATCAAGCTTTCAAGGCCCAAACCCTTTAATTTCTCAACATCTGCCTCTTTGCGGGCGGTTGCGAATACTCTATAACCCCGTTGTTTTAAGATTTGGGCAGCGGAGAGTCCTATACCGCTAGAACACCCGGTAATTAATATCGTTTTTTGCACAGTGTCCTCCCGTTTCTTGAAAAATCCTGTTAAAATACCCCCCCTTAGTGGAGGAGTCTCATCGTGCCCATTTACGAATATCAATGTACCGCATGTGGTCACCAGTTAGAAGCATTTCAAAACATGTCCGATGAGGCATTAAAAATATGCCCAGAGTGTCATGGTGAAACGTTGAAAAAACAAGTTTCGGCGAGTAGCTTTCAATTGAAGGGAACCGGTTGGTATGCGACTGATTTTCGAAATAAAGGAAAACCGGAAGAAAAACCCAAATCTAAACCAGAAGATAAAACAGGAAAATAATTATGATGTCACTTTTAAGACGTTACTTTCTTTCAGGACTATTAGTCTGGGTCCCTATTTGGGTTACTGTTTTGGTCATTATGTTTTTAGTTGATATTTTAAATAATTCTTTGGTATTACTCCCTAAAAAATACCAACCCGATGCTTTGTTCGGTTTTCATATTCCAGGCATGGGTGTCATTATTACTTTAGTGGTTATTTTTGTGACGGGAGCCATTGTTGCCAATTTTGTCGGTAGAAACTTTATGGCTTTTTGCGACAAAATTATCGCTCGGGTACCCTTAGTCAGTCCTGTTTATTCAGGCGTAAAACAAGTATTACAAACGTTATTTGCACCCGGTGGTCAATCCTTTAGAAAAGTTTTATTAATAGAATATCCAAAACCCGGTGTGTGGACGATTGCTTTTCAAACCGGCGATACACCTAAAGAAATTGAAAAAGCGTTAAATA
>JABDEM010000048.1 GCA_013287085.1 Gammaproteobacteria bacterium | reverse complement strand
GGAAGTTGCGGTCCAGATGGAGCTATTAGTTTAGATCCCGGGGCAAGTTGTACTATTGAATTAAACATTACGATCCCGGTCAGCAATGGCCATTTTTATGTTTGTTATTCGGGAGGTCGAGCTTGTACTGGATCTACCGTCGATGATGATTTAAATATACAAAATGCTCCTACTACAGAACCCCAACCGAAATTAGTTTCGATGACACTAACACCCGGTGATGATTTTTATCTTAAATATAATGCCTCTGAAAATTTTATAGGAACTAAGCAATTGGCTGCGACTGCTTATTATTCCGATGGGACAGTGAAACCTATTGCTGCTGAGTGGCAATCGGATGCCCCTTTAGTGGCGACGGTCGATGCTAATGGACTAGTCACTGCAACCGGCAATGGTATTGCGCATATCAGTGCAAGTTTAAACTCAGTCAGTAGCGCTCGCGTAACCTTAACTTCAGTACCCGCTTTTGCCTATATCACTAATCTCGGCAATCAAAGCATTACCGCTTGTCCCGTGATGACCTCTGGAGGTCAGTTTGGCCCGTGTCGTCAAAATGCAGCAAAGACAGAAGTTCCGGGATTAACTATAGCGATAAGCCCCGATGGGCGATGGTTGTATTATGCGAATAAAACAACCCTAGGTCAGTGCATGATAGAGGATGCGGGTTCCATCGCGAATTGTCAGGTATTACCATTAATGCCCGCTTTCAATGCTATTCAAAATCTGATTATTAGCAATCACTATGTTTATTTGCTCAATAAAAACGATAACGGGCCAGCCGCTCTTTTTTATTGCACTATTTTTCCAGACTCATTGGGTAACTGCATCCAAGCGATGCCGAGCAGTCATGTATCTCAAGCCAACGTGTTTTATTTGTATGATAATACTATTCCAGCAGATACCAAGCCCAGTTTTGACTATGTGCAACCCGATATATCTTTAGAAATAACCTATTGGAATACCCTTGTTTCTGGGTTTAGCTCGGTTGCAGTAGGACCTGACTCTTATTATCTTTATGGCATTGATGGGGTGCAGGGGGTAGTTAAAGCTTGTAAGCTGACCGATGCGACTAATAGCGGAGCTTATGTGAGCCAGGGCCAAAACGCAGCATTTGATAGCCCTTACGCGATTGCATTGGGGTAAAATATCCAGTAAAGTTTGCATCCTATGAGAATTCTAAATATCGCGGGTTATAAATTTATCGAACTGCAATCACTCGAAGAGTTGCAGCAGACCTTGTTGGCGCAATGTACGAATCTAGGCTTAAAAGGGACTATTTTATTAAGCCAAGAAGGTCTGAATATTAATTTGGCTGGTACGGAAGATTCGATAGCGCTTTTTAAAAAAGAATTGCCATTTAAAGATATAACCTTTAGGGAAAGCACGTCAGATATTCTCCCTTTTAAGCGTCTTAAAGTTAAAATAAAAAAAGAAATTATTACCATGGGAAATCCAGCTATTCGTCCCGAAAAAAACCGTGCACCATTGATCTCACCCAAAGAATTAAAACAATGGTTAGATAACAAGCGGGATATAATATTATTAGATACTCGTAATGCGTTTGAAGTAGAAGCAGGAAAGTTTAAAGATGCAGTTCACTTATCCCTAAAACATTTTACGGAGTTTCCAGAAGCCGCAAAATCTTTACCCTACGAAAAGCCTATTGTGACTTATTGTACCGGCGGTATACGCTGTGAAAAAGGCGCTTTACAGCTCATTAAAGACGGCTTCAAAGAAGTTTATCAATTAGAAGGCGGCATTTTAAATTATTTTAAAGAAGTCGGTGGCGCGCATTACGAAGGCGAATGTTTTGTCTTTGATGAGCGTATTACCCTCGATACACAACTTTCCGAAAAAGGAACTCGATTATGAATTTTGAAAAAATTGATGCAGGGCGTGATGTGCCAAATGAAATTAATGTCATGATTGAAATTCCTTCTCGTAGCCAGCCTATCAAATATGAATTAGATAAAAAATCAGGGATGTTAATGGTCGATCGTTTTGTTGGGACCTCTATGTTTTATCCTTGTGATTATGGTTTTATTCCGCATACTTTATCGGAAGATGGTGATCCGGTAGATGTGTTAGTCGTGACTCCTATGGCGCTAATGCCGGGTGTGATTGTTAGGTGTCGTCCAGTAGGTTATTTGCGTATGACGGATGAATCGGGTCCTGATGCAAAAATTCTTGCAGTGCCTGTCACAAAATTAACCCCGCTTTATGAGCATGTGAAAGAGCCTAAAGATCTGGGCGAGCATTTTTTAGCAACGATTGCTCATTTTTTTCAACACTACAAAGACTTGGAACCCGGAAAATGGGTCAAGATCGATGGCTGGGAAAACGCGGAAGCCGCCAAGGCTGAGATTATGGCTAGTGTAAAAAGAGCCGAAACTGCCTAAAAATAATTTTCAAAAAGTGAAAAGTGTTAAGATTTCCTTAAGTATTCTTCTATACAATATCCCCTGTTAAGAGATTACCTATTAATTATTTGTAGTATTATCAATATGTTATTAAAAAAATGTTATACATTAAGCGTGTCAAAAATCCTAGGCCTTCTAGTAGGGGCTTTTTTTGTCTATTTTTTATTGGTTCAAGATAGTTTCTTACCTTTTTCTATTCATTTTATTTTAACTAAAGCCCAACCTTTGTTCACTAAATGGCCAGTTTTAGAGGTGGGTTTACTCCCTGTCTATATGGCTTTCATGATTTTTGGTATGGCAATCCTCGGTTTATACCTAGGAACCCTATTAGAGCGTTTTTTAGAGCGTTTTAAGAAATAGCTTTAATCCTACCTGTTGTAAGCCATTGGCCCTATATTCCCTACCTTAAGTTTTGCTAAGCTAAATATTCAGGGATAGGTGCTTTAGGGATAGTTTGTCTAGGGATCAGGCAATTGGGATAGGAAATCCTAGGTAGGTAAAAAAGAAGGGCGATCATGATGATCGCCCTTCATCTTTTTGTAAGACCCAATAATTGTCCGAATTTAACGTCAGTATCTGCTTTTAAAAGCGGCGTCCATTCTACTTTGTCTTGGCCAAATAAAATAATGACGGTGGAGCCTAATTTAAAATGGCCTAATTCTTGGCCTCGTTCAAGATAAATAGGATTATCAGTAAAAGACTGTTTACTGATTTTTTTTCTATTAATAGGGTGTTGTGGCCAGACGGTATTGATGCTGCCAACAATCATGGCGCCGACTAAGATGACTGCCATAGGGCCTATCTCAGTATCAAAAAAGCAAACTAAACGTTCATTGCGGCTAAATAATCGAGGAACATGATGAGTGGTTTGATTGTTTACTGAGAACAAATCTCCGGGTATATAAATCGTTTCTTTTAATGTTCCAGCAAAAGGCATATGGACGCGATGATAATCTTGGGGGGCCAAATAAAGTGTAGCAAAAGAGCCATCGTGATAAGGCAATGCTTGTTCTTTGTCCCCACCTAAAAGACTGGTCAAATCATACTGAAAGCCTTTGGCTTGAAAGAGTCTCTCGCGATCGATTTTACCCAGTTGGCTGACTCGACCATCCACCGGACAACCCAATTCATTTTTTTCTTGTACAAAAGGACGTAATTCTGGCTTCAAATGCCGAGTAAAGAAATCGTTAAAATTAATATAATCCTCTACGGATTCGCGCGTGGCCAAACGCAAATCAACCGAGTAGCGTTTGATAAAATCTCGAATTAAATAATTTTTAAGCCAAGGCCAACGGTTATTAGCCATCCATCCGGCGAAGCGGGAAAGCGCATGCTGAGGGCACAAATATTGTACTAAAATACCAAACGGTTTTTTCATAAAACATCACACTTTTAGGGCTAGTTTTTAGCTATGGGGACGCTAGTGTGAAGGTGATCGGGGAGTTTGTCTAGTGCATTAATGCCTATCATTAAAACTATGATGATCATGAGAACAACAAGCGGAAAGGCAAAAGAAGTATGATGAATAGGGGAAGGATGTTTTTCGGATTCCATAGGATAATTCCTTTAGATAATGTCCTTATTATTAGAATATACCTTGAGTGCAAGGTGCTTTGCAAATTGTCGATTTAGGAATACACTAAATTAATCCAAAGAAAGAGGGACTCACATGATTTTTAAGCTCATCATTATCTTGTTTATTCTGGTGATTATTTATAGCTTAGGCAGTGGTTTATTTTACCTAGTGCGTGAAAAAAAAGGTGATTCAGATCGGGTGGTGAAAGCACTGACTTGGCGTATCGGTTTATCGTTTGTTCTGTTTTTATTAATTTTGCTCGCATTTGCGATGGGGTGGATTCAACCACACGGTGTATAGGGAGATTAAGCTATGATGGGATTGCGAAGTTTCGGATCGTTAATTATTATTTTTGTGATCTTTGCTTTGATGTTTGGTACTAAGAGATTGCGGGAAATAGGCACGGATTTAGCGGCAGCGGTTAAGAATTTTCGTGAAGGTTTAAAAGATGACGAGAAAAAATCTTAATGCATATTAGTTTTAGTGAATTATTAATGATTTTATTAGTCGCGCTTTTGGTTGTTAAACCAGAACGAATGCCTGAAGTTGCCACACAATTAGGAAAATGGGTTAAAGGGATTCGAACTTTATTTTCCAATCTTAAAGAAGAAGTAGAAAAACCCTTAAGTAAATATTCTTTTCATGAGGATAAAGAAAGTAGGAAAGAATGAATCAAACAGCGACGACACGTTTTCTAATAGAGTTAAGAAAAAGACTGGTTTGGAGTCTTGTTTTTCTAAGTGCCCTATTACTGATAACGATTTATTTTGCTAATTCACTTTATACTTGGCTTGCACTACCTTTGTTAAAACAATTACCGAGCGCGCAGCATTTAGTGGCTATTAATATTGTTTCTGCTTTTTTTACTCCGGTAGAATTTGCTTTTTACGTGGCCGTGTTTTTAGCCATTCCCGTTTTTATTTATCAAGCTTGGGCGTTTGTCGCTCCTGCTCTTTATGCGCATGAAAAGCGCTTATTTTGGCCGCTTATTTTAGCGAGCATTGTTTTATTTTATGTAGGCATCTCTTTTGCTTATTTTATTATTTTCCCTATTTTATTTGCGTTCTTAGCGCATACCGTACCCGTGGGTGTGCAATTAACGCCTGATGTAAATCAGTATCTGGATTTTACCTTAAGTTTGTTTTTTATTTTCGGATTTATTTTTGAAATTCCCGTTTTAATTATACTTTTAGTGAAAACGAAAATAACCACACGGCAAAAATTAGTGCACTTGCGGCCTTATGTAATTGTAGGGGCTTTTGTAGTGGGGATGTTGGTGGCACCGCCCGATGTGTTATCTCAAACCCTGGTGGCGCTTCCTTTATGGTGGTTATATGAGATTGGGGTGTTTTTGTTGCGCATCCTTAAGTAGCAATTTATGATGTGTTATTGCGTTCTTCAAGGAAGAGAAAATGACGACTCAAGATGATGAAGTGGTAGATGCGGCGCGGCGTTGTTTTTTGATGCGGGCGACGACTACTATTGGCGGCATAGGATTAGCTGCCTCAACCATTCCTTTAGTGAGCTATTGGCTGCCGAGCGAAGATACCGAAGCGCTGGCAGGGCCTGTGACTGTTGATATATCTGCTTTAAAGCCCGCAGAACAACTTACCGTTGCCTGGCAAGGTAAGCCTATTTGGTTAATACGGCGCACGCAGGCGATGTTAGATTCTTTACCTCAATTAAATAATTTATTGCGTGATCCAGACTCTCTCGAAGATCAACGCCACTAAATGCACAAAGACTAAACCCAATATCACCAAAGGAATGGCGATGACATGCAAAGAAAAAAATCGATGTAAAGTAACCCCAGATACATTGTAATCGCCTCGCAACCAAATCATGAGTGTTTTACCGATATAAGGGATGGCGCTTGCAAATGAAGTAATAACCGATGCCGCCCAAAAAGACATTTGCCCCCAAGGCAATACATAGCCGGTAAAAGCTTCCGCTAATAAAGCCATATAAAGCGTCATGCCTATTAGCCATATTAATTCTCGCGGTCTTTTAAAAGAGCCGTAAATTAAACCGCGGTACATATGTAAATAAATTACTATAAAAAAAGCTGAGGCCCCGGTTGAATGTAAATAACGTAACAACCAACCATAACGCACTTCACGCATGATGTGATCGACGGATGCAAATGCTAGATCTGCCGTCGGGGTATATTCCATGGTAAGCCAAATGCCGGTGATGATTTGGTTTAATAAAACCAAGAGCGAAAATGAGCCAAAGTAATACCAAAAATTAAAATTTTTAGGGGCATAATATTCAGTTAAATGCCGCTTCCAAAACCAACTTAAGGGGTATCGATCGTTAATCCAATTTAGCATTATCTTTCCCAATCACAACAGTATGATCATCAGCAAAATAGTAACTTGGGATCACTAAATTTAGCGGCGCTGGAACATTTTTATAAACTCTGCC
>JABDEM010000047.1 GCA_013287085.1 Gammaproteobacteria bacterium | reverse complement strand
GTGAATAGAGAGTTAAATATTGTTGGGCAAAATACTTTGTGTAATGATCCAACAAATACACTAAAATAGTTACCCACAACCAAAACCATCCTGATTTAAGCATAGTATTACGCATATTTCCTTACCTCGCCCTTCCCTTCAATATTAATAACGCAACGACCACAAAGTGTTGGATCTTCTGCATGTTGCCCCACATCTTCTCGTCTATGCCAGCAGCGCTCGCATTTTGGATAGGTGGTAGTCTCAACCGTGAGCCACAACCCTGGGATATCTGTTTCAACTAAGCCGGATCGATCAGAATGAGCCTCGCTCACCTCTGCATAAGAGGTAATTAAAACAAAACGTAACTCATCTTCTAGTTGATCTAATTGGGCTTTTAATTTTTCATCGCAATATAAATGCACTTTGGCTTCGAGTGATGATCCGAGTTTTCCCGCATTGCGTTGATTTTCAATTTCTTTATTCACCGAATCTCGAATACGCTGACATTTGTCCCAGAACGCAAGATCCATTTTTTCTTTGACAGGTAACTCTACTAAGTTTTTATACCAAGTATTTAAAAACACGGATTCATTACGTTTTCCTGGCATAAATTGCCAAATTTCTTCTGCGGTAAAACTTAAAATTGGCGCCATCCAACGAACCAGTGCTTCCATGATATGGAACATCGCCGTTTGCGCTGAACGTCTCGCTAAGCTATCGGCTTTAGTAGTGTATTGACGATCTTTGATGACATCCAAATAAAATCCACCCATATCAATCGCGCAGAAATGATGAATGCGTTGATAGATGATATGAAATTGATAGGTATCATAAGCTTTAATAATTTCTTCCTGTAATAATCGCGCTTTTTCAACTGCCCAGGCATCTAAAGCCAACATTTTCCCCGCTGGTACTAAATGTTTATCAGGCTCAAAACCATTTAAATTAGATAATAAAAATCGCGCAGTATTACGAATTCTTCTATAAGTTTCTGAAGTTCGCGTGACGACATCCGGGGAGCCATTCATTTCGGTTTTGTAATCAATGGAAGCTACCCATAAACGTAAAATATCTGCCCCTAAGGTTTGAATAACAGTCTCTGGCGCAATGACATTACCTAAAGATTTAGACATCTTATGGCCTTGGCCATCTACTACATAACCATGCGTTAGAACCGCTTTATAAGGCGGAACTTTATCAATCGTAACGGATGTTGTGAGTGATGATAAAAACCAACCGCGATACTGATCACTGCCTTCAAGATATAAATCAGCAGGGAAAGAAAGCTCAGCACGTGTTCGCAATACGCATTCATGTGAAACACCTGAATCAAACCACACATCTAAAATATCGGTGCATTTATTATAAAGCTCTGCTTCTTTGCCTAACAATTCTTTTGTATCTAAATCAAACCAGGCTTCAACACCTTCTTTTTCAACTTTTTCTGCAATTTTTTCCATAAGATCAGCCGTTTTTGGGTGCGGCTCATCTGTTTCTTTATTTACAAATAAAGCAATAGGCACACCCCAAGCACGTTGACGTGAGATACACCAATCAGGGCGTTTTTCTATCATATTCGAAATACGTACTTGACCCCAATCTGGAATCCATTGAACTTTAGCAACGGCTGCTAAAGATTCTGAACGCAAATCTTTTTTATCCATGCTAAGAAACCATTGCGGGGTAGAGCGAAAAATTAAAGGCGTTTTATGACGCCAACAATGGGGATAACTATGCGTAATTTTTTCTACATGTAGCAAATGATCACGTTGTTTTAATAAATCAATAATAGCATCATTCACTTTATTAACATGTTGGCCCGCAAAATACTGAACCGTTGCAACATAACAACCATCATCGCCGACTGGATTTTCTAAAGGTAATTTATATTGTTTGCCTACCCGATAATCATCTTCACCGTGCGCTGGCGCCGTATGAACGGCACCCGTTCCAGAATCCATCGTAACATGCTCACCCAATACCACCGGAACTTGTTTGTCATAAAAAGGATGGCGCAATTTCATTAACTCCAATTTTTCACCTAACACTTTTCCAACCACAGAGTATTTTGAAATCTGGTAACGCTGCATGACTGATTCTATTAATGGATCTGCAACTAATAAATATTCTTTCCCAGTATCTATAAGCCCATAATCTATAAAAGCACTTAAAGCAACGGCTTCATTTGCAGGTAAAGTCCAAGCAGTCGTCGTCCAAATGGGAATTGATATTCTTTTTTCTTTTTCTAATTTTAAATCCGAACGCTTTAAAAAATCAGCGGTATCGACCACTTCAAAACGGACATCGATAGCGGAGGAAGTTTTATCTGCGTATTCAACTTCAGCTTCAGCTAAAGCAGAACCACAATCTAAACACCAATAAACAGGTTTATAACCTTTTTCTAAATGACCGTTACGAATAATTTTGGCAAGACTGCGAATAATATTGGCTTCATACGTATAATCCATCGTTAAATAAGGATTAGCCCAATCGCCAAAAACACCTAGACGTTTAAATTCTTCGCGTTGAATATCCACTTGGGTTAACGCATAGTCGCGACAAGCTTTACGAAATTCTTTCATACTTGTCTGTCTGCCGGGTCTGCCTATTTTTTTTTCGACATTAACTTCTATAGGTAAACCATGACAATCCCAACCCGGAATAAACGGCGCATCAAAACCACTCAGTGTTTTTGATTTAACAACCATATCTTTTAGAACTTTATTCACCGCATGGCCCACATGAATATGGCCATTCGCATAAGGCGGACCATCATGCAAAATAAAATGCTTACGTTTTTTGCTTTGTTCACGAATTTTTTGATAGAGAGTTAAGTCTTGCCATTTTTGTAAAATTTCCGGTTCCCGCTGCGAAAGATTGGCTTTCATCGGAAAATCAGTTTTAGGTAAATTTAAGGTATTTTTATACTCTTTCATATTACTCACCCAGTTTTTTAAAATAATTTTGTGCCAGAGAAACGTCTTCGGCAATCTTTTCTTTCAATAAATCGAGGCTAACAAAATGTTCTTCATCGCGTAATTTATGACAAAATTCAACGCTAACCTGTTTGCCATAGATGGATTGATTGAAATCGAACAAATGAACTTCGAGCAACATTCGCGTTCCACCCACGGTCGGGCGTGTACCCACACTTGCAACACCCTGTAAACTTCGATCTGAAAGGCCATGCATTTTGACCACATAAATACCTTGTACCGGACTAAGAGTGCGATGTAAATAGATATTTGCCGTTGGATATCCCAACTTCTGGCCCAATTTATCGCCATGGACTATACGCCCCATCATAACGTACGGACGGCCCAATAAACGCTGAACTATTTCAAAATCACCCACCCATAAAGCCTTGCGAACACGGCTACTGCTGACGCGTTCTCCCTCTAAAAATACTTGCGGCAAAGTTTCTGTCTCGAAACTCTTACAGGCTTTTAAAAGAGCGGTATCCCCGGCTCTTTTTTTTCCAAAATGAAAATCATCCCCCACAATGACTTTTTTGACAGCAAGTTTTTCTATTAATATTTTTTGAATAAAATCTTCGGCCGATAAATTAGCCAACTTATCATCAAATTTTAAAACTAATAATTGATCCAACCCATAGTGACTTAACACCTGGTATTTTTCGCGTAATCGCATGACTCTGGCGGCAGCTTTCTCTCTTAAAAAAAACTCCATAGGATGCGGCTCAAAAGTTATCACGGTAACCTTCGTATGGGTTTCTTTAGCCTTTTTTAATAGGGCTTGATGGCCTAAATGCACCCCGTCAAAATTACCTATAATGACAGTACTGCCTTGGTGACCAGGTCTAATATTATGTAAACCGCGGATTAATTTAGCTTTCATGTGCGCGATTCTACCTTAAATAATGCTACAATAAATAGATATTAACGTCATGAGGCCCCGTTATGACCACTGCCCGTCGAAGAAGAAGTAGCACCGCCATTATCCTAAGCTCTTTAAATCCAGGCTTATCAACCAATCTTAGAAAAAGTGGATTTGTAGTCGGGCACTTAGAAGAAGATTTTCGAGAACAACAAGCCATCGATATGACACCTATCTTAATCAAAGTAAGAGCGAATCTGGATATTCAGAAAACCAGTAAAGACCCTAATAAACTTGCCTTAGCTAAAATGTATGAAGATCGATTCGCTCCTTTATCGGGTGAAATTAATCAATTTTTAACAGACAGAAAAAACCGTGAAGAACAATTTAAAGAAGATCGTAAACGATTTACGACTATAGTCACAGACCCTACACATAAAACAGAAGCTTCTGCGCCTAAATTTAATGAAATGCAAGAAACCGCTCAAAAGCTTCACGAACAAGGCAAAAAACTCGCGGAAAGATTAAAAAAACTCGATCACGAAGTCGCTCTCGATACCCCAAAAGTTGCTCCAACACCTACAACACAAGTGCCGCCCACACCTCCCGGAAAAACTTCTTAGCAAAAAAAAGCAAAAAAATAGAGATTTTATTCGCAAAAACAGTAGAATATGCTATTGTAACAACGGTATCATTTTGACTTTAAGAGGAAATTAAAATGGCTGCAAAAAAAGGTTCTGCCAAACGGAAATCAACTAAGGTTGGAAATGGAAAAAAAGCTTCATCACGGAAGGTAAGCAAGACTCCGTCGGTAATGAGAGCCCCATCCATTAAAGACCCTTTAACCAAAGGCGCAATTTTACGAACGATCGCTGAAATGACTGGCAGCAGCAAGAAAGACACTGCTACTTTCCTGGAAGCTTTAACCACCATCATCCAAGGGCACGTTAAGCCACAAGGTCCAGGAAAATTCGTTTTCCCAGGATTATTGAAAATAACTGTAGTAAAGAAAGCTGCTCGCCCAGCTCGTAAAGGTATCAATCCTTTCACTGGCGAAGAAACTACTTTCAAAGCTAAACCCGCTCACAAGGTTGTTAAAATCAAACCTTTAAAGCCTTTAAAAGAAACAGTTGCTTAATAACCAATTGTTATAAAAATCAAAACCAGCCTGTTGCATAAACAGGCTGGTTTTTTGTTGTCTGCACTCGATTTTATACCAATTCTTCCTGCACCAGCTGCGCGAGCTCTGAGGCGAAAGCTTGGACTTGGGTGGCGTCTATGCCTTCGACCATCACGCGGACTAAAGGTTCGGTGCCGGAGCGGCGTAGGAGCACTCTGCCGGTTTCACCTAGGGTGTTTTTGACTTTGTTGATAGCATCTTGTATGCGGGGAGAATGATTGGGATCGCTGTTATTTTTAACGGTCACATTCACTAAAATCTGGGGGTATTTTTTTAAATTTGAGCGTAATTCATATAAAGATTTTTTTTGATGGCATAAAGCAGACAGTACTTGTAGGGCTGAAATAATGCCATCGCCGGTGGTAATTGCATCAGAACAAATAATATGGCCTGAAGGCTCACCCCCGATATTCCAATTGCGCTTGGCTAATTCAGCAATGATATGCCTATCACCAACGGGGACTCTGACAAATTCAATATTAGATTTTAATAAAGATTGCTCTAATCCAAAATTAGTCATCACGGTTCCAACGACGCCGCCTTTGAATTGACCCATCTCTAAACGATGATTGACGACTATATATAAAATTTCATCGCCATCTAAAATATGACCTTGGTGATCGACCATAATCACTCTGTCACCATCACCATCTAAAGCAATACCTAGATCCGCTTTTTCGCGTAATACGACTTCTTTTAAGACTTCGGGATGGGTCGCACCGCATTCGAAATTAATATTTAAGCCATTGGGCTCAACACCCATTTCAATGACTTCAGCCCCTAACTCTCTAAAGACATTGGGAGCAATATGATAAGTTGCGCCATTCGCGCAATCGACGACTATTTTTAAGCCATTTAATTTAATATCCGATGACACAGTGCTTTTACAAAATTCTATATATCTTCCAGGAGCATCAACGACGCGCAGTGCTTTTCCTAATTCAGCAGAATCCACCGTCGTCATTGCTTGTTCTAATTGCTCTTCGATGGCGGTTTCTAATTCATCCGGAAGTTTATGTCCTTGGGCTGAGAAAAACTTAATGCCATTATCATAATAAGGATTGTGTGAGGCGCTAATCATGATACCCGCTTGTGCACGTAGGGTTCGGGTCAGATAAGCGATGGCAGGAGTTGGCATAGGGCCTAAAAGATGGGTATTAACGCCTGCAGCGGATAATCCGGCTTCTAATACAGACTCAAACATATAGCCTGAGATTCTAGTGTCTTTACCAATTAATACTTTTCCAGATCCCGAGCGTGCTAATACTTTACCAACGGCCCAACCTAGTTTTAAAACAAATTCTGCATTGATAGGCCAAACACCGACGCGGCCACGAATACCGTCCGTACCAAAATATTTACGGGGTTTCGAAGAATTAAGTTTCGTCATGAGCCGTGGACTGATCAATAGGTTTATGGGGATGTTCGGGGGCAATCGTTACCCCTGCATCATCATTTTTTTTGCCCTTGGCAACCGAGTTATCTGTCCAATTTTCAGGATCACGGGCTGGTCTGCCCTCCATAATATCTTGGATTTGATCGAGCGAAATCGTTTCATACTTTATTAAGGCTTGAGCCATCAAGTGCAATTTTTCGATATTTTCTTTTAATATTTTTTCAGCACGCACGTAATTTCTA
>JABDEM010000046.1:869-7164 GCA_013287085.1 Gammaproteobacteria bacterium | reverse complement strand
TAATTGCTGTTTGCGGCAAAGTCAAATAACGCAAAGGTTCGCCTACTGTCACTTCAACGGGCGCATACATGCCAGGTATTAATTCATTATTAGGATTTGCAACCGTTGCCTCTACTTCTGCATTTCGAGTACTAGTATCAACCAAGGGATCAATCGTCGTAATTTTTCCCGTAAAATTTTTACCGGGCAGCATGTCCATGGTCATGCTAATCGACTGGCCATTTTTTAATTGCACCAAATCTTGTTGGGGCACATAAAAATCAACATAAATAGGATCCAATTGCTGTAAAGTCACCACTTTATCGCCGACATTAATATATTGCCCAGGATTCACAGCCGATACCCCTAATCGACCCGCAAAAGGTGCACGAATTAATTTTTTGGCAACTGTCGCCGCTTGGGCTGCTGCTTGTGCCGCGGTATTTTTCATATTGCCTTCATCGGTATCAAGTTGGGCTTTACTAATCGCTTGTACGGCATATTGCGCTTTGTCGCGATTATAAGTAATGCGCGCAAGATCAGCGGTAGCTTCTAACGCACGTAACTGTGCTATATCTGAATTAGCATTCAACTGAACCAAGACATCGCCTTGTTTGACTACTGCACCTGGCTGAAAAAATATGGTTTGAACTAAACCAGCATAATCCGTTGTCACATTGACGCCCCGTATCGCACGTAAACTTCCTGAAGATTTAATCAACGGTTGCCAAGCGGAATATTCGGCTTTCATAGCAGAAACCGTGACCGTCATAGGATAAGCCATCATTTTTTTATAATTTAAATAACCACTCAGCATTTTAGAACCTGCAATACCTGCAAATAAAATAACAAGACAAATGATCATCACGATCATGCGTTTTGTCGTATGTTTTTGTTTTTCGTTTTGATTTGTATTTTGCTCAACAGACATTCCACCATCCCCCACCTAATGCTTGAAACAAAGCAGCGGTGTCATTAAACCTAGCTGCTTGTGCTTGAATACGACCTATGCGCGCTTGTTGGTACTGGCGCTGTGCTGTTAATAAATTAAGATAACTCACTCCCCCTAATCGGTATTGTTTTAACGTTAAATTCAAGGAATCACGCGCAGAAACTTCTGCCCATTTTTGAGCTTGTAATAATTTAGCATCATTTTCAACCGCACGCAGCGAATCTGCGACATTTTTAAAAGCTTGCAATACGGTTTGTTTATATTGTGCGGCGGCTTGTTCATAAGCTGCAATAGCTGCACAACGTTGGTATCTCAAAGCACCACCATTAAAAATAGGTTGTAAAAGTTGACCTCCAATACCCCAAATATTATTGGCTGGATTAATCAAATGGGGTAATACGGGGCTGGTCCAACCATAATTAGTCCCGGTTAAAGTAATTTGTGGGTACAAGTTTGCAGTAGCAACCCCTACCTGTGCGCTCGCCGCATGTAATAAAGCTTCAGAGGCACGAATATCAGGGCGTTGTCTTACTAATAGCGAAGGGATACTAATAGGTATTTTCCCTGGCAAAATCAATGCATCCAATTCCACCATAGGAATATCACTTTCGCTGGGAAGCTCACCAATTAAAATAGCCAGCATATGTCTGGATTGAGCTAGGCTTTGTTGTAAAGGCGGCAAAGTCGCCGTAGTTGAAGCCAATTGACTGTCTTGGGATAAAACATCCGCCCGGGATGCCCCACCTAATTTGAATTGCTTTTTAACAATCGCTAATTGATCCGCTTGAGATTGTATAAGCTCATGAGTTGCTTTAATTTGGGCTTGCAAAGAAGCAATAGTGATCGTCGTTGTTACTATATTGGATGTCAAAGTAAGATAAGCGGCCTGCAATTGAAAATTTTGGTAATCGACTTGCGCACATAAAGCTTCCAATTGTCGTCTAGATGCTCCAAACACATCAAAAGTATAAGACACATTCACCGTAGCATTAAAAGTATTAAAAATGCTGGATGGAAACTCATCACCAATCGTTGCACTTGAGAATCGTTGACGTTGCGCTGAAAAAGTACCGTTTACTTGCGGCAACATTAAATTACCCCATTGTGCTCTATAGGTATATTGCGCTTGGCGTAAAGAAGCTTTAGCGGCGGCTAAATTAGGACTATTCGCTAAACCTTTTACAATGAGATTATTTAAAGCAGGCGAATGATAAAGCGTCCACCATTGGCCTGGGATATCTGCTTTACTCACAAAATACTGGGTTTTGACTGTTTTACCTACGGTTTTGGTAGGTTGCGGTGCATGAGTATAGGTTTTAGTGTTAGGAGCACAAGGTCGATGAAAATTAGGCCCCACCATACAGCCGGCTAGCAATAAACTTAACAGCACGGGTAAAAAGTAGCGCCTCATCCTTAATATGCCTTATGAAATGTTTTTTGGTATTTTACACGGTTATTGTGCTGGGGTCTAAAGCTTGTTATTTTAATCTATTATCTAACTGCGTAAGGGCGACTGATGGATCAGATCGAAATTTACGTCGCATTACTGGGAATTATTGTCACGGTTGGTATAATTTTTAGCAAAGTTGCTATTCCCACCTCGTTGTTACTAGTCATTACCGGCATGTTATTGAGTCTGGCCCCTGGTTTTCCGCATGTTGTTTTAGATCCCAATTTAGTTTTATACATTTTTTTACCACTTTTAATCTATCAGACCAGTTCATTTACTTCCTGGAGAGAAATTAAATCCAATTTTCGTTTAATCTCTTTGCTCTCAGTCGGGCATGTTATTTTTATCACTTGTTTAGTGGCAGTCACCGCTCACGCTCTCATTCCCGATTTAAGTTGGCCCTTGGCTTTTGTGCTGGGCGCTGTAATTTCGCCTCCGGATGATGTGGCTGTGGTTAATATCGCACAAAAAATTCATTTACCTAGGCGAGTGGTCACGGTTTTAAATGGCGAAGGGATGCTAAATGATGCAACCGCTCTTATTTTATTTCGATTTGCATTAGCCGCTATTTTAACGAATTACTTTTCGCCTGCGCATGCGATTGCAAATTTTTTCATTATCATCATTGGTGAAACTGCTTATGGTTTGATGCTTGGATTTCTCTTAGGAGAATTAAGACTTAAACTAAAAGACCCGACTTTACAAATGACCATTTCACTTTTAACCCCATTTTTAGCTTATCTACCTCCAGCAATTTTAGGAGGAAGCGGTGTATTAGCAACCGTAGTCACAGGGCTTTTTATTGGTAATGTTTATTTAGACCGATTCCCTCCTGATGTACGGCTAACCGCACTATCGGTTTGGTCAACTATCGTATTTGCCGTACAAGGTATTTTATTCTTATTAGTTGGTCTTGATTTATTACATATTGCACAACGCATTGCCGTCATCCCTTCTGCAACACTTGCTTTATATAGCATAACCATTATTTTGGTCGTTATTGTGGGTCGTTTTATTTGGGTCTACCCTTCTGTTTATATCCCTAAATTCTTTGCGCGAATGTTCGATAAAAGAGAAAAATATTCGCCTTGGCAATTTCCTTTTATTATTTCTTGGGCAGGAATGCGCGGTGGTGTATCACTCGCCGCAGCCCTTGCCGTCCCAACGTTACCACTGTTAGCCGATGGCACCAATCCTAAAGACTTATTAGTCTTTTTAGTTTTTTGTGTCATCATTGCAACGCTAGTTTTACAAGGTTTAGCACTGCCATGGGTTTTAAACGTCTTTGGTATTATCAAATATGGCATGCGTGAAAAACGCGATGAGCATCGCACTGAATTATTAGCACGAATTGAAATTACCAAAGCGGTATCGCGCTGGTTAAGCGAATATAAAACCATTTGCCATTCGGATTTAGAATACATGGATGAAGTAAAATTTCGCATCCAAGAATACCAAACCCAAAAAAAACAATTAGAAGAACAAGTTAAAAATCACAACAAAAAACAAAGACATGATGAAACTGCTGAATTAAAACAATTAGTCCATCTCTCCTCTCAACTGTTAGAAGTTGAAAGAACAGAGTTAGCACGCCTTTGGCGTGAGAAAAAAATTGATTTAACTTTACGTAATAAATTATTGCAACAACTCGATCACCGTTCAAAATATTTAGGTAATTAGCCTATGGTAATGTATTCTATATAAAATCAAAATTAACTTTAAGGGACCTAAAATGACTCACTTCAAGACGAAATTAGTAACATTTTTACTTTTAATCAGCGCTTGTTTTATCGCTTGGGCCGATGATAAAACCGACGTAGAGAATGCTTATAATACTTGGTGCAATACCATAAGTTCAGCAAAAACCGCTGGGCCCATTGTACAACTCTATGCACCCGATGCCACACTACTCCCCACCCTCTCCTCCAAGATCCTGAAAAATACCAACGGTGGATTAAATGGCTATTTCAATAAACTCGTTAGTAATAAAGATTTCAAATGCACTCCTCAAACCCTGATGACCAACGTCTATGGGGATATTGCTGTTAATTCTGGCTTCTATGATTTTAGTTATAAAGTAGCAAGCGATGGCGGCACTAAGCTAATTCCCTCACGTTTTACCTTTGTTTACCAAAAATATTCCAATGGGAAATGGATGATTGTAACCCATCATTCATCGGTGGTGCCTAGAGGGAACTAGCAAAGGGAATTTAAATCCAAGCTTAGCTTTTTGGCTTCAAGGCTATTAACAAAATTCATATCACTTGAAACAATGATAACGATTTTCTTATCTTGCAGAGTCAGCAAATATTCTGCAAGAGTGTCTTTTGCTTCATCGCTCAATTCTTGTGTAGGCTGATCAAAAATATAAATATCAGGATTTCCTAAAGTGGCTGCGGCAATCAAGCATTTTCTTTGGGTTTCTACAGTCATTTGATTGAACGCTTGAGATAAATTTTCTTTAATACCAAATTCAAATAATAATTTTTCAGTTTCAGAAGATAAGGCACTTCTTTTTACACAGCGGATAAAATTAATTAATTCGTGCCCAGTCATAAAAGGATAAACATGTACGCCTTCGGGTACATAAGAGAGATATTTTTTTGCCCGTACTGGACGTTTTTCTAAAGAGACCCCATTGATAGTAATAATACCGCGATCGGGTGAAATGGAGCCTGCTAGAAGTGACAATAAAGTCGATTTACCAGAACCAATAGGGCCCAAAATCGCGTAACATCCGGGAGTCAATTCAAAAGAAAGATTTTCAAAAACTTTTTTTAATAAAAAAGCTTTAGCTAAATTTTGCACTTTCAATTGGATTTTTGACATGCTTTCCTTCTTTTTTTAGCTGAAAGTATTTTGGAAATTGCAAACTGAAAACGCCAAGGAAAAACAAAGAGCGCGGCGAGTATTAGGGCTGATAATGATAATATAAAAGAATATAATTCATTTTGAATGATGTAACTGACATACAATAATAAATCGACCATCAATAGAAAGATAAAAGCATAATAGTGTCGGTATAACCATTGTAATTGCATAGCAAAGATACTGGTAATTAAAGCGGAAATATTTAATACAAAAAGTAGTTGGTCAATAAAATCGGTCATAACAGAATATGGCGCTTTGAAAAGCGCCACTAAAAAGGGTATCCAAAGAATATTATTCGCAACTAATAATACCGTCATATTAACCAAATAATGTTTAAAGGACGAAATGGGTAAGGCGTTAAAATATTTCTTAACAGCAGGCGCTGATACGGCTTCTTCTTGAATCTTAACCCAGAATAGAAATACGGCTTGCAAAATAAGCATGAAGAAAACAATGCTAAACGTAGGAAATTTTGGATAGCCAATATTAATAATAGGCTGTACTAAAAAAGCATCAAACAAACCAAAAGGTGCCAGCATCAATATTGCAAAAAATATTACAATGGATTTAGAGCGTTTTATTTTTTCAAGAATAAGCTCATAATACCACTGCAAGCGGTAAGATAATAATTTGTGCGTGACCGAACGGTTTCGCATCACACCTTCCCTTTTATGTAATACCACATTCCATTATCACGTCTGAATTCACTTAATTCATGCATGACTTGTTTTTGATTATTTTCATTAAAGTGCGCTTTAAATTCAACCGTGCCTTGATCTTGATTTTCGGATGAATTTAAGACTTCTAACTTAAGCCATTTCACTCGTTTAGCCCATTTTCGAGCAGATTCTCTATCATAATTATCCAGAGCAGGCGATTTCATAGTCCGGACTATATAGTCTACATTAGCTTTGGTATAAGCCGTATAGCGAGAACGCATTAATTCTTCGGGAGTCGCAGGATTTTGCTTGGCTGTAATAAACTTACCACAACAATCTTGATAAGTTTGGCCTGTTCCGCAAGGGCATTTTTCCATCACAAAC
>JABDEM010000046.1:0-859 GCA_013287085.1 Gammaproteobacteria bacterium | reverse complement strand
GGAGCATTTATGATTACTTTACAAACTAATTTAGGCAATATTACCCTAGAACTTGATTTTCAAAACACCCCTAAAACGGCAGAAAATTTTATGAATTATGCTAAAAATGGGTTTTATGATGGGCTTATTTTTCATCGCGTGATTAATAACTTTATGATCCAAGGCGGCGGATTTGATACAAAAATGCAACAAAAGAAAGCCGGGAGCAATATTCAAAACGAAGCCAACAAATCACAACTTAATAAAAAAGGCACGATTGCGATGGCGCGCACCTCTGATCCTCATTCCGCTAGCAGTCAATTTTTCATTAATGTCGCTGATAATGACTTTTTAAATTTCAAATCAGAATCAACCAACGGCTGGGGATATTGTGTATTTGGAAAAGTGGTTGATGGTATCGACGTGGTCGACAAAATTAAAAAAGTCGCTACCACCAACCGTGCGGGACATGATGATGTGCCTGTTGAACCTGTCATCATTGAAAAAGTATTAATTACAGAAGCTCAGCAAGAAATAGGTTAAATCCTTCTGAGCCTTCCACATAATAACCGCTAGCGGGGATTGAATAATTATAACCAAATTCATTATTCATTTGATAACTCGCTAGCAACTTTCCGTCGCAAGTATCTGCAAAAGCTTTAACCCAACAATTACTCGGATTATAAGCACAATCCGCTTGGAATTCAGCACCAGTTACTCGATAAAGAGTATGTGATTTAACCAAAGGAATAGAATCTAAACATACCTCATTCACCATAAACTTAAGATCATGCAGCGTATCATTGTGAATAACCAAATCATCCGGCGGACTATCTTGCGCCTCCATCGCCATAACGGGTGTGAATAGCAAAAATAGCGC
>JABDEM010000045.1 GCA_013287085.1 Gammaproteobacteria bacterium | reverse complement strand
ATTTGACGGTATCAAATTTAGCTTTCTCATGGGCATCTAATTGTTCAATATTAACTTCGTTAAGGTAGGGAAGCTGTTCTGCTGCTATCTGAATGAATATCTCCACCCATACGGTAAACCTTAGCAAAAGTGAGGCTGGTATGAGCTGTTCAAATTGAATTTTCAAATCAATAATAAATAAATAAAACTTCTCCCAGTCAAATGGTTCTTGTTTTTGTAATTCATCAATTTTGTTTTTTAGTTCGGCGGTTTTGTCTGGGTAATTAAGCTCGGCTACTACTGCGCAAAATGTTTTAGTTAGCCAGATGGGATTATTTCGTTGTTCATATACTATCTGATAGCTAGCAAGGCGTAGTTTTTTATTTTTATCCGCTTCAGCGCTATTTATCATGTCATTAAATTTAGTCCTGAGCAGGTCGACTTGTTTACGCTTCATGAGTTGAATTCTAATCGATTCATGTAACTCATCAATGTCCTGTGGATTCTCTATTTCTAAAAGAGTGGATTGTTGGATTTTATATATCTCTTTAAGCATTTTTATTCTTGTAGCATCTCTGGTGGCCCCAATAGCTTTTCCTGATTCATTTATCTCTTCACGATGACCCTTTATTCTGTCGATTAGATCACACAGGGAATCTAAAACAGGATAGAGAGCTAATACCATTTCTTGTTCAACAGTGAAGGGGAAGTAGGTGCCAATCAATTGTTCTATGATTTGATCGTAATGTGTTTTAAAAATGGAATAAGTAGTTTCGATACTGTCAGGCTTTTTCTGCTGTAACTCACGAGTGATGGGATGATAAGGAAATTTCGTACGAATATAGGCGACTACCCAATGCGGATCGCAATAATGCTGAATAACGTCATTAATAACCGGTGTAAAGTCAGGACGACCTTGCATAATTTATACTCCTCGTAATTTTTATTTAGCACCTAGTTTTTTTGTAATGCATTCTAGCAGATAGCATAATAAATGAACAGTATTATGTTATTATGTGCATACTTCTACGTAACTGTTTGATTATTATGAAAGTTGTAAAGCGTGGCTAAATAGCTTATACTTTGCACAAATATATAACGAACGAGTAAAATATGTTCGAAGCAAACCGGAGAAACTAATGCAAGATCGTCCTAGCATCAATCCTGAGCTTAATGAATTAATTCGAAATTACAAGAACCCAGGCTGGGTTTTAACTAATATCCGAACTCAATTCGCGGCTATTGATCCGAATAGCCAACTCGTCCGAGATTTAAGTAAGAGAGAAAATAATCCAGAGGTTAGCATACTCACTAGTTATTTCGTTTTAAACCGATATTATAAAAAAATCATAAACAAGATTATAACGGAAACTACTCCTTTAACCTGTGAAGAAGAGAGGGTATTAATGCTGCATCCTGTTTTAGCAGCGATTGCAGCATTAAATAAGAGTCTCAGCGTTCTCAGACAATGTCTAGAAGATTATGAAAGGATAATAAAAGAAAATTTTCAGGTATTATCAGATCAAAACAAAGTTCTTTTTACAACATCACGAGATTTGATTAAATCAACCATTGCTGACATTGATCATCCTCAAGATTGTGAACAATTAGATAAAAATAATCTAATTTATGGAGCTACTGCAAGAATATTAAATAAACTTAAAGAGAAAAATGAAGAACTCAACAGTACAGAATTACAAGACAGCATGAAAGAATTTCAAAAATTAGTTTTTGCTCAACCTAATAAACCATCAGACATCGCATCGCGATTTTTAGACATGATTGATAAAAGTTTACCTCCCATACGCGATTTACCGGTTCACTCAATCGCTTTCAACACTCGTCTGTATATCACTAAATTTAAAGAAAAATCTGATTTTGCATTTCGTTTTCACAGCTATCTTCTAAGTTTACGGGATGACCATGAGCCAACTCTAAAATCAGTTCCTATGCTATGGGAAAAATTTAATATATTTTTAGATACGTTCAGTGGGTTGGCTGAAGTCTATACTACCGAACAGTTATACTTAACATGGCGGAAGGGACGAAAATCATCAAGTTGGCGTAACCATGAAGATACTGAGACTGAAAGAACTATAATGTTAAGACTCTGTGAAATAGTAAACGGAATTCGTGGTTATGAAGGTCTGATGCAAGCAAAGGAAGAACTGATAATGCTGCGTAAACGTTTAATGCAGATCAATGACTTGGAACGGCCTAAGCTTATACCCATTAAAGCAAAAAAAATTCGTATACATTCGCCTGATAAAACGCCTAAATTTACGAAAATAAGTTTAAGATCAGAATTCAAAGACAGCAAAGAAAGCAAAGCATTGCACTTAGAAATACCCGAAGAGGTAACACCCGTTAGCTTTGTAAGTTACAAAGAAACTATTTTACAGCGCCTTGAAGAAAATCATCAGATTGAAGAGACAAAAAATTGGAAAGAGTTAGAAGACGCAATTAGTTTAAGTTTAACATCGATTCCAACTGGTTATCAAAAAGAGATAATAGCGCTTGAAAAAATGCCTGCAAAAACAGAACTTCAAAGAAAGGCGCGTGCGGACAAACCTATTTTCCTTCACCCTTATTACTTATTGTATTTAGACTTAAGCTACTTACGTAATAAAATTAGATTTCTCGAACAAAATGATGCAAACGAAATCCAGCGAAAATTGAAATACTGGTTTAATAAATATCGAAAGAATTCCTTTTTAAAAGGTATTCGCCAAAAAATAAAATTACGAACTTTAGAAAATGGGGTTAAAGATTTCTATGATCTCCTAACGACTGATGATCTTCCATCAATAAGCAAGATGATCAATATTGTTAATGTGTTTATCAAGGATTATGAAAAGCACTTAAAACATAATGAAATGGGGCCAAGATTGTTAGATGATCTACCACCCGAAGCGCAAGAGGTCAGAGAATTAAAGCATTTAATAGCTTCATTACAAGATAGAGAGAATGCAAGGCTCGCTCATCCTAGTCCGAATTTATTTTCACCCAGACCAGAAAAGAAAGCCCGACTTGAGAGACAAACTTTGAGTACATTCACTCAAGATTCAAACGCTCCTAGTCCAAGATTATTTGCACAAAGCCCAGGGGGAAAGAGACAAAGAGTCGAGAATAAATCTTCTACTAATAACAAATTGGTAAAGCCTAGATAACAGGGCCGGCCTTTTTGCAACTCTGTTGTGGCAATAATTCAGGGAGCAAATGAACGGGATTATAAGTATGATGATCTTCCAGCCATAGAGAAAAGGATTGATTTGATTCCTCATCAGCATAGCTTGAAATAAGCTCATTAATTACAGCAGGAAAAAAGGTTAAGCCTCTATCTATTTGTGCCAATTTATTCGTAACGTGTCTTATTAAAATCGAATCTAAACCCTGTGCTTTAAACTCATAATAATCACTTCCCAGTCTGAACCGAACAGTGGATTCTTCCTTTTCTTCAAGAAGACTGACATCTTCTAAAGGTTTAGTAAAATGTTGAAAAAATAATTCATGAAAATATTCATGGTTGACAACCATAACTCCTTTTTCATATTGAATGAAGTAAATTCCATTATTAAAAGTGATATTTAATGGAAATACATTGATTACTTTTCCAATTTCTTTTTTTAAAGGGTTATTTTTATCATCATAATAATATATTTGAGAATAACGTAATGGTTGTTGTAAATTATTGATATTAAAAAGTTGAAAATAGAAAGCATCTGGATGAGTCGTTTCTACCATTACGATGATTTTTCCGTCAGGTAAAGAATGAATTCGAATTGAGTCCATTTGATGTTGATGAGGCGAAGAAGGCATAGCCATCATTGAAAAAATCTTATTCTCAGACATTGAAAAACCATAAATAGATAATCCCTTATGATCTTTAATTGTAAATATAATTTGTTCTCCCTTGAAACTATATACCGATATTTTTACACTGTCATAATTCAAGAAAGGATGCCTCTGTAAGTCAATTTCTGATCCCGCTTGTTTTATTGTAAAAACAACCGCAGACCCGGAGGATTCAGAAAATCTGACAAATAATTCATTTCCAAGATCATAATCTTGATTAACCCGAAGATCTTCATAAGTGACATATGCGAATGCTTCAGCGAGTCGGGGTCTTTTTGATACTGCCATCGTTTTATTTCCTTAACACATATAAGTTTCGTATATCCTAGGAAGAAAGGTGTCAAGTATCAACATATAACATCTTTATATCAAGTTTAAATGTTGTATGTTGATACTTGACACCTTTTTCCTCGCGCTGTTGAGCCCCAACCTACGACATCAACAAAGGCCTAAAGTAGGTTAAGTAGGGCGGATTAGACGTGCTTTTCATGTCGTAATCCACCACAATTTCCTCAATAGTTACCCATCTCTCTGCTTTTACATACTTTTTTAAAAAACCCATAATTCTTCCCTTTCAAATACACGGTCTATACTTAATATATAGTAATTATCGGGGCATATTTTATGGACCCTAGAGATAAACATAGTCTAGAGCGAATGCTCGAATCCAAGTTAGAGCAGCTTGATTCAATTGCTGCCGGTCAATTAATTTCAGATATCAAAACATGGCAATTCGATGCCGAAGAATTTTTTGATAAAGAAAAACAATCGGAAGAATATCAATTTCTACAAGAGCTAAAAGCATGGGTAAAAAAACCAGCGACTCTAAAATCCATCAACGAATATTTAAACGCAGCTGCGCGACGATTTCCAGATCCCAATTCATATCTAAGCAAAAGCATCGCTACATTTCTAACGCGTAGCAATACACTATTAAAAGCGCAACAAAAACGCTTAAAACCCAGAGATGCTTTATCTTACACTGCTAAGACAGGAACTAGACACAAAAGTAAAAAAATAGAAATAAAAGAAATTATTGCTGTAGGAATGGAAGCAGAAAATAAAGGTTATGGCGAGTTTGAGTTGCAAAGTGATGAAAAAGAATGTGAAATGGTTACTCGCTTAATGAATCATATAAATGAACTCGCTGAAAAAGCAAAACAACAACACTTACAAGATAATTTCAATCATCCAAATATTTTTTATTCACATAGACAAATTCAATTAGGTCTAGCGGTTCAACCAGTAGAATTAGCAAAAATGAAAGAAGACAAGAAAAATAATATTACACGATTGACAACAAATGAATTTTATTTTTACCCAAGCAAAAAACGCGGACCGCTAACACAGGAAGAATTCCGTGAATTAATTAAACAGATAGAAGCGATGGCTGTTGATATGCCGCAGAATCTACATTTAACACTCGCATCTTTCCCTGTAGTCAATGCAAATAAAGAAGTTTATAACATGGTCGTGTATGTGCAATGTGGCGACACACCGAAAATAAATACCTTTGCAAAAGCAATTCCCTCCTCTGTGGATTTAATCTACCCAAACACAACTAACCCTGTTTTCGCAGAAGAAAAATCCTGGATAGATGTAAAAAAAGATATCAAGGCTAAACTATATCGAATCAAAAGTGAGTTACATGAAAAACCCCAAAAATTAAAAATACACTATTTCAGCGATTTTAAAAAGGCTCTAAAAGCGCATCCATATGGATTATTAAGTAACTCAGAAACACCAATAGAGGAGCTTGAAACACTTTTGACTTATATAGAGTTATTGGAAGAATTGCTGCGATTTAATAAATTCCCCGCAGATATCAAAAAAGTCGAAAATTATTTAAATATGCTCACTGATCATTACATAGCTCAAATATCGGCTACGAGCGCTTCGCATCTAGTCGACTCAAATCAATTACCGATGGCACTTGCTTCAGAAAATTCTACAGATTCTGTCTATTTAGGAGGGAATATTTTATGTCAGACTGAAGAAACTCAATTTATCGCAGCAATTGATATTTGTCTCGATCATGCTTGTGCTGTTGCAAAAAAACAAGTGGAAAGAAGTTTATCCACTGACATGAAAGACGAAACTGGTATTCTGCCAACTCAAGTTATGCACACAATCACATCAAACACAGTAGGCATAGAAGATCATGCAATTATTGGTAATTCATTTACCCAAGCTGAACCCGATTCCGTAAAAGTCAAGTCAGATAAAACAGTCTTAAATCCAGAAAAAATTGTTCCGCTTGATAACCCACTTTTTGGAAGCAAAGCTCAACTGTCAATTTATCCTAGCATTGCAGTAAGCCCTCTACCGGATTCTTTTAAAGAAAAGGTAGAGCAATATAATGAGCAGCAACTTTTGAACAGATATCTTGGAGTACAAAAATTAACAGCAGAAATACCAGAAGAAAAAAAAGTAGAAAAAGATCCATCTAGTTATCCAAATGTCGAGCGTGAACTTAATATGCTTCGTAGAATTAATATTGACTATGTACAAAAGAACATAACTATTGATAACACTATTCTCATTGATTTAATAAAAAATGATACTTCTTTAGCTCAATTTATTATTTTACATAATAGCCAGCAAGGTTTTGCTATTGATTTGCCTCGTATGTTAGGGGATGCAATCGATCAAAATGATGTGGAAACAGTTAAATTTATCTTAAATCAAAAAGATGCTCACAATGTGCCTATCGTTGATCTTAATCGCATTACAATAAAAGGATCAACGCCATTTATAGATGCGATAAAAAAAGGCAATCCAGAAATTTTAGATCTCTTTATGGAGCAAAACGTCGATGTGAACGGGGTAGATAATGAAGGTTCCTCACCGGCTCATATAGCATGTGAGTACGGTAATGTAGAGATATTAAAAAAACTTGAAAAAAGAGATGCAGATTTGTATAGAGAAAACAACGCAGGCTTACAACCTACCGCATATCAGGATAAAAGTGACAATCGAGAAGAAGTCACTCAGTTTATGCAAACAGTAAACAAAAAATATAAGATAATTAAACAATTAGATCAATTACTAAATCAATATTTGGAGACAATCGATTTACACAAACGATCAAAATTAAGCGAAAAACTTAAATTATATAATCTACTTAAAGTAATAAATCAAAAAGCATTTAACAACGATACTGAAAAATATTTACATGGCGATGAAATGGAAACCGCTATTAAAATTTTCCCACAATTGCTCCATATAGATAATCAATCAGTGCTTTCCGCTTTAAGAGATCTCATAACAGAAAACTCTTTGAATGAGGACTCGTTTCATTTATTTTTAAATCACCCAGATAAATGTTCTGCTTTTAAAGAATATATTCGGTATGGCTGGTTTAATGACAAAAATGACCTTCATAAAGTAGCTATAAAATTATTTAATTCATTTCCCGATCAAGCTGATAATGTTTTTGAAACATTGAAGGTGGCTGAGGGTCTATCAGAACCATTAAAATCACAACTTTGTGATTTGTTAACAGTAGACCCTAAGGTGGCCGCTGAAGTGGCAAAGAGTATGGATGAGTTTATGGACTCAATGTACATGTCTGGTGAAGAAAAAATTGAAGCAGGTAACATTTTTATTGCAAATAGGAATGAAATTTTAGCGTCTGAATTTAATAAAGT
>JABDEM010000044.1 GCA_013287085.1 Gammaproteobacteria bacterium | reverse complement strand
ATTAATGTCGCGACAAACTCAGCTCCCGGAGGCGGATTTAATTTGCCAGTGAGTGGCTCACCCTGCCCTCTTGCGGAAGGTAAAGTATGAGCCCCCATGGAATAAGATCGTCCCGTTGAATCTAAAAATACCGCTAATTGATTGCTTCTGCCTTGGGCGCTTGATAAAAATTCATCGCCAGCTTTATAACTTAAACTAGTTGGGTCAATATCATGACCTTTGGCAGCACGTATCCAACCTTTGCTAGATAAAACAATGGTAACAGGTTCGGTCGGTAAAATTTCTTCTTCACGCATCGCTTGTGCTTCACCACGTGCAACTAATGGTGACCTTCTGGCATCGCCATATTTTTCTGCATCATCTTCTAATTCTTTGCGAATTAATTTTTTTAATCGAGCGCTTGATTTTAAGGTTTGTTCTAATTCTTCTTGTTCTGCTTTTAATTCTTTTTGCTCGCCTTTAATTTGCATTTCTTCTAAACGTGCCAATTGGCGTAATTTGATTTCTAAAATAGCTTCGGCTTGTTCTTCGGATAATTTGAATCTTTTAATAAGCGCAGGTTTGGGTTGATCTTCTTTACGAATGATCGCAATCACTTCATCTAAATTTAAGAATGCAATTAATAAACCCGCTAAAAGATGCAAACGTTGAGAGACTTGATCTAAACGAAATTGCAATCGACGCTTAACCGTCGCGAGCCTAAACTCAAGCCATTCGGTTAGAATTTCAACTAAACCTTTAACATGTGGACGGCCATTTAAGCCTATCATATTTAAATTCACACGATAGGTTCGTTCTAATTCAGTCGTTGCAAATAAGTGATTCATGAGTTGCTCTATGTCTACGCGATTGGATCTTGGAACAATCACTAAGCGCGTTGGATTTTCATGATCAGACTCATCACGCAAGTCTGTTACTAAAGGTAATTTTTTATTTTGAATTTGATCGGCAATTTGTGTTAACACATGAGCGCCTGATACTTGATGTGGGAGTGCAGTAATAATAATTTCATCGTTTTCGACTATGTAAACTGCGCGCATGCGCAAAGATCCATTACCTGTTTTATACATATGAAGTATATCTTGTTTGGGCGTAATGATTTCGGCTTCCGTGGGAAAATCGGGGCCGGGTAAATGTTTACAAACTTCTTTTAAAGTAGCCTCTGGGTTATCTAATAAATGCAAAACCGCAGAAACTAATTCACGTAAATTATGCGGTGGAATATCGGTTGCCATACCGACAGCAATCCCTGTGGTACCATTTAATAAAACATTCGGTAAACGCGCAGGCAAAAGTTCGGGTTCATTCAAAGTCCCGTCAAAATTGGGTACCCAATTGACAGTTCCTTTGCCTAGTTCTGCTAATAAAACATCAGTATAAGCAGCTAAACGAGATTCAGTGTATCGCATTGCAGCAAATGATTTTGGATCATCAGGCGATCCCCAATTTCCTTGGCCCTCAATTAAAGGGTAACGATAAGAAAAAGATTGCGCCATTAATACCATGGCTTCATAACAAGCCGTGTCCCCATGCGGATGAAATTTACCTAACACGTCACCGACGGTTCTTGCCGATTTTTTAAATTTCGCGGTAGATTTTAATCCTAATTCTGACATCGCATACACAATACGACGTTGCACGGGCTTTAGGCCATCGCCAATATGTGGCAGTGCGCGATCTAAAATCACATACATTGAATAATCTAAATAAGCTTTTTCTGTAAACTCACGCAAGGGCATGAGTTCAACATTGTTTAGTGCCATGAGTTAACCCTTATGTTTCTGCTAAATTACCTTTTTGTTCTAACCATGTTTTGCGATCATGCGCGCGTTTTTTACCGAGCAGCATATCGAGCAAATTATCCGTATCATCTTTTGGCTTAATCGTAAGTTGTAGTAAACGTCTTGTTTCAGGAGACATAGTGGTTTCACGCAATTGGATCGCATTCATCTCACCTAAGCCTTTAAAACGAATAACGCTTATTTTACCTTTTTTGTTTTCTGCGGCTAATCGATCGAGTATGCCTTGTTTTTCAGCTTCATCTAAAGCGTAAAAAACTTCTTTTCCCAGATCAATTCTAAATAAGGGCGGCATTGCAACGCAGACGTGACCTGCTTCAACCAGCGGTCGAAAATGTTTTAAAAATAATGCGCATAATAATGTTGCGATATGAGCACCATCGGAGTCAGCGTCAGCTAAGATACAAACTTTTCCATAACGTAATCCTGTTAAATCATTGGAGCCAGGTTCAACCCCAATAGCCACAGAAATATCATGAATTTCTTCGGAGGATAAAATTTGCGTAGATTCTACTTCCCAAGTATTTAAGATTTTTCCACGTAACGGCATAATCGCTTGGAATTCTCTATCACGCGCTTGTTTGGCTGAACCGCCTGCGGATTTTCCTTCGACTAAAAATAATTCACTGCGTTTAATATCTTGAATCGTACAATCGGCTAATTTCCCCGGAAGTGCTGGACCCGAAGTAATTTTTTTTCTAGTAACCGTTTGTGACGCTTTCAAACGTTTTTGCGCGTTTTCAATAGCGAGTGTCGCTAACGCTTCGCCATCAGCCGTATGTTGATTTAACCAAAGACTAAAAGAATCTTTCACCACACCCGAGACGAAACTTGCGCATTCGCGGGAAGATAAACGTTCTTTGGTTTGTCCTGAAAATTGAGGATTTTGAATTTTAACGGAAATAATATGCGCGCATTTATCCCATACATCTTCTGCAGTTAATTTAATGCCTCTGGGTAATAAATTTCTGAATTCACAAAATTCGCGTAAAGCTTCAAGCGCTCCTACACGAAAACCATTCACGTGAGTACCGCCTTGGGCTGTTGGAATTAAATTAACATAACTTTCTGATACGATTTCACCACCCTCTGGCAACCAAATCACTGCCCAATCAATCATTTCATTTTCCGCTTTAAAAGAACCCGTAAAAGGTTCTGCAGGGATATGATCTGTTTTGCCAATCGCTTCCATTAAATAATTAGCAAGGCCTTCTTCATAGAACCAATTAATACTCTCGCCAGTATTTTCATCTTTAAAGCTAACATGCAATCCAGGACATAATACGGCTTTAGCGCGTAGCGCATATTTCAGTTTAGTCATAGCGAAACGCGCAGAATCAAAATATTTTCCATCGGGCCAGAAACGTATGCTGGTTCCTGTTTGACGTTTATCGATGGTTCCTATCGTTTTTAAAGCAGTTTTTTTATCGCCATCGGCAAATTCAATCTGATAAATTTTTCCTTCGCGTTTAATCGTGACCACTAACTTTTTAGATAAAGCATTAACGACAGAAATCCCGACGCCATGTAAACCGCCAGAAAATTTATATTGTTTATTAGAAAATTTTGCACCGCTATGGAGTCTTGTCAAAATTAATTCTACACCGCTGACTTTTTCTTCCGGATGAATATCAACCGGCATGCCGCGTCCATTGTCTGTGACTTCAAGCGACCCGTCTTTATAAAGCATAACATCTAATTGTGTGGCATGACCTTCCATCGCTTCATCCACGCTATTATCAATGGCCTCATGCGCTAAATGATTAGGATGGCTAGTGTCGGTATACATACCAGGGCGTCTTCGGACGGGTTCTAAACCGCTTAAGACTTCTATTGCTTCTGAGGTATAAGATTTAGTTGGTTTCATTTTTCATTTTGCCAAAGTTTTAATAATTGATCTCGATTATATTCTAACCATTGCAATGAAAGAATGGCTGGAGAGGTTTTTATTTTATTTGCGTGCATTAAAGCTAAAGCCTCATCTAAGCTCAAGTTTAGTACACGAATGTCTTCATTTTCATCTTCTAATCCATGTATGCCCTTAATTTTGCTAGCATCTGTTTTGCCAATATACACATGCAGAAGCTCATTACTACCGCCCGGGCTCACAAAATAATCATAAAGCAAATAAAGTGCTTCGATTTTGCAACCGGCTTCCTCAAAAGATTCACGTTTGGCGGTTTCTTTAAGATCATCGCCTTCATCATAACAGCCGGCAACGATTTCAATTAACCAAGGATCGTAGGATGAACCTAAAGGTCCTGGACGAAATTGTTCAATTAAAAGCACGCGATTTAAGACTGGATCATAGGGTAAAACAGCGACAGCTGAGGGGCGTTCAAACACTTCACGCGAATGAACCGGTGTCCAGCCCCCTTGAAATAAGCGGTGTTTGAGCTGATATTTGACCACTCGAAAATAACCCTGATAAGGCGTTTTCTTTTCGATGATTTCAAAATCTTGCTCTCTCATTATTATTTTTTTCCAGATTTTTGCTTGAGGGCTTTTTCTAATTCTTTAATTTCAGTTTCTAAAGACTCTAATTTTTTCCGGGTACGGGATAACACTTTGGTTTGCACATCAAATTCTTCGCGTGTGACTAATTCTAATTTTGCAAAAGCACTCATTAGAATACTATGTAAATTTTTTTCAATGTCTTTTTTAACCGCAACGACATTTTTAGGTAATGCTTTAGAAAGGCGAGTGGCAAGATCATTTAAAAAATCTGCTTTTTTCATGATTTTTCAGTCCTTTTGTTAGAGATTCAATTCTTGGCGCATGAATTCTGGTAATACCATCGACGCTTTATGAATATCAAAATTATAATATTGTGTGGCGAAAGAACGATTATGGATATCTTGTTCTTTTACCCTTTTAAAAGGCGAGCTTTTTATAGCCATAAAAGCTGCGCACCATCCGCTAGACTCATTTGGTTGCGGAAAAGTGATGAGATGAGCATCATGAAAACCTAATGAATGTAATTCTGCATAGTGGGCTTTAAGTTTTTCTAATTCGAAGGGGGAAGTTGTAGTCATCACTAAAATACCTTCGCTTTTTAATGCTTTAAAATAGTTGATCAAATCCGACGGCGTGGGTTTTAAAGTAGCAATAATCACGTCAAAAAGATCGGGCGTGAATTCAGTTGAATTGATTTTAATATCAATATGAGACGAATGTTTTTGGATTTCTTGTAAAATACCGCCTACCGTATCTCCTATTAAAGCCACTTTTTCTGGTTTTCGGTGGGTAAAGAGGGCGGGATGCGCCATCATTTCATTAAAAATTTGATTTTTGATAGCTTCTGTCATTGCGATGTTCCCTACAGTACTTAAAGATATTAGAATACCTAACCATGCCAAAACATCAACTTATCATTGCAACTCGAGAAAGCCCTTTAGCGCTTAAACAAGCGATGTGGGTCAAAGAACGCCTAGAAATACTCCACCAAGATCTAGAAGTGCACTTATTAGGATTGACCACTGAAGCAGATCAAATGTTGAACCTATCGTTGATGACGGTAGGAGGTAAGGGCTTGTTTGTTAAAGAGTTAGAACAAGCTTTGTTAGATAAACGCGCAGATATTGCGGTTCACTCCATGAAAGATGTGCCGATGAGCTTCCCTAAAGGCTTATGTTTGCCGGTCATTTGTGAACGAGAAGATCCACGCGATGTTTTAGTTTCTTCTAACTATAAATCTATTCAAAATTTGCCCCAAAAAGCGACTATAGGTACTTCAAGTTTAAGACGTCAAAGCCAGTTATTGGCCTTGAGACCCGATTTAAAAACCGTTTCTTTGCGGGGGAATGTGAATACGCGTTTAAAACAGTTAGAAGAAGGTCGGTTTGATGCCATTATTTTAGCGGCTGCAGGTTTAAAAAGATTAAAATTGCTAAAAAATTGGACTTATATTAGTCCAGAACAAATGTTACCGGCTGCAGGACAAGGTGCGCTAGGTATAGAGTGTAGAGAAGCAGATACAAAAACTCGTCAATTAATTGATGCTCTCACGGAAGAACAATCATTTATTTGTGTTAGCGCAGAACGTGCGGTGTGTAAGAGTTTAGGCGCAGGTTGCCAAGTTCCCGTAGGAGCGTTCGCTGAAATTTTAAATGATCAAATTAAATTACGAGCGATAGTGGGTAGCTTAGATGGCAAACAGATATTACGGGCAGAGAAAATAGGTTCTATTTCAGAAGCTGAAAGCTTAGGGACAGCCGTTGCTGAGGATTTATTGAGCCAAGGTGCAGGGGAGCTCTTGAAATTATCATGAGAATTTTAGTGACTCGGCCAAAACCCGAAGGTGAAGTGTTGTGTGAGCTAATCCGTAGCCAAGGAAATGAAGCTATTTATTTTCCCACCATTGAAATTGCACCCCTTAATTCAACCCAACCTATTGAAAAATATGATTTTATAATTTTTGTAAGCCCCCGAGCCGTTTTTTTTGCGTTAGATAAAATCGCTCAGCCTTTACCTAAAATTATTGCCGTAGGCCAAGGTACCGCAGCCCTATTACCCGGGGCCATTTGTCCCAAAGAATGGAGTAGCGAAGGTTTGTTAGCTTTGCCCGAACTTCAAGAGGTGCAAGATAAAAAAATCTTAATCGTCAAAGGCGAAGGCGGGCGGGAACTATTGGCTGATACCCTTACTAAACGTGGTGCAACGGTACGAGAATGGGCAGTTTATAAACGCGTGTTGCCTAATCTTAAGGGCGAAGGCTTACTGAAAGAACATAAGATCGATATAATAGTTTGTACTTCGACGGACGGAATAAAAAATTTAATTGATCTTTTGGGTCCAAAAGATAAAGTAGATTTATTAAACGTCACTCTGTTAGTAGTGAGCGAAAGATTAAAAAATTATGCCAAAGACCAGGGTTTTAAGCATGTTATGATGGCGAATAATGCTACCCATGAATCGATTTTAGCTGCTTTAAAAGGAAAATATATGACAGAAGAACCAAAACAACAAAAAGAACAAAAACCCACTCGCACCTCTTATTGGCATGCATTCGGAACTTTTTTATCCATTGTTGGTTTGGTCACTCTAATAGGAATAGTTTATATCACAACGATGCAATTTAATTCCCGCTATGGAGCTTTAACGCAAAGAATGGCGCAAGTAGAAAGCGATTCAAAAGAAATGAATGATAAAGTCATGCAAGCAACTAAAAGCTTACAGCCAGAACAAGTTCAAGCTAACGTAGAAGAAACTTATACGCGTTTAATGGCATTGAGTGATCAGCTCGGTCAATTGCCTTTAGCAACTATAGCAACAGAACAAAAACCCGCTGTACCAGAACCCCCCACTAAACAAGTTTGGTGGAAAAAAGGGCTGTGGGAATCTTGGTTAGTATTACAAAAAATAGTGGTGGTGCGACACAATGAAAATAATACTTTGCCGTTAATGATTCCGTCTGAGCGCGAATTTCTTTATCAAAATTTACAAGCGCAATTAGATACGGCTATTTGGGGATTATTGCATCACAAACCCGTTATTTATAGAACAAGCTTGGCACAATTAAATAATTGGATTAAAAAATATTTTGACCAAGAAGCACCAACAACCAAAGCGGTTTTAACGAGCCTAACTGAGCTGCAAGCCATAAACGTGGGGTAATATGCGTAAATTTTTTTGGATATTAGTAATATTATTTGTCTCAGTTTGGGCGGGAGTCTTAATCAGTAAAGATCCTGGGTATGCTTTATTTGCTTATAGACAATGGACGGTTGAGATGCCGTTATGGTTTTTCTTTGTAGCAACTATGTTAGTTATTTTAGTCATATTTTCAATATTAAA
>JABDEM010000043.1:3323-7756 GCA_013287085.1 Gammaproteobacteria bacterium | reverse complement strand
ACACCGGTAAAGAAGTAGCAGAGCAAATTGAAAGCGTGCTAAAAAATCAATGGAATGATCAATTAGCTTATTATTATGGTTTGGCTTTAACTGATCAACCAAAACATCAATTAGCGATCGCTGAAGACTGGCTAAAACAATACGGCTATCACGCCATGTTATTTTTAACTTTAGGTCGATTAAGCCTAAGATGCCAACTCTGGGGCAAAGCCCGCTCTTATCTAGAACAAAGCCTTAAAGCCGATCCTAAAGCGGAGACTTATTTAGAATATGGGAAGCTTTTGGAGCAATTAGGCGAAAAAGATCCTGCTTTTGATGTTTATAGGCAGGGGTTGGTTAAGGTATAAAATGCTGCTAAAATCGCGCTTTATTTTTCTAGTGATGAGAAAACCATGGCTTTATTACCTTTAGTTTATTTCCCTGATCCGCGTTTATTAAAAAAAGCGGAACCTGTGACCAAAGTCGATGATACGATTCGTCAATTAGTGAAAGATATGATTGAAACGATGTACCATGAAAAAGGTGCAGGGTTAGCTGCGAATCAAGTCGGCAATCCGTTACATATTTTTGTCATGGATTTATCAGAAAAGGGCGATCAGCCTGTTTGTGCGATTAATGCAGAAATTATTTCTAGAGAAGGTGAAAAATTAGATCCTATGGGTTGCCTTTCTTTGCCAGGTGCCTATGGAACAGTACCCCGAAGTGCAAAATTACGATTTAAAGCGCTGGATGAGAATGGCAAAGAATATGAAATGGATGTGGAAGAGATTGCGGCGCATTGTGTTGAGCATGAATTAGATCACTTAAATGGAAAATTATTTATTCATCGTATGTCTTCTTTAAAAAGAGAACGTGCGATCAAACAATCTGAAAAATTTCGGCGGGAAAAAGAGTAGTGAAAATCATTTTTGCAGGGACGCCGGAATTTTCGACTTATGCTTTAGAAGCTTTATTAAATTCATCTCACGAAGTGGCTGCAGTATACACACAACCGGATAGACCTTCTGGGCGCGGGCAAAAACTCACAGCATCTCCTGTTAAGCGATTGGCTGAATTGCATCATATTCCTATTCATCAACCAGAAACTTTGCGTGATCCAAAAGAACAAGAAATTTTAAAAAACTATCATGCGGATGTGATGGTGGTTGTTGCTTATGGCATGTTGATACCTAAAGAAGTACTGGCACTGTTTCCTTGCGTGAATATCCATCCTTCATTGTTGCCAAAATGGCGAGGAGCGGCACCTATTCAACGTGCGATTGAAGCAGGGGATGAAAAAACGGGTGTGACGATTATGCTATTAGATGAGGGCTGGGATACGGGGCCTATGTTATCCCAAGTAGTATGTCCAATTTCCCCTAACGATACGAGCTTTGAGTTGCATGAAAAATTAGGGAAGTTAGGTGCAAAAGCTTTATTAGAAGTTTTGAGCAAGCCTTTTGATCCAAAGCCCCAAGGCGAAAACTTTACGCATGCGAAAAAAATTACGAAAGAAGAAACCAAAATTGATTGGAATATTTCTGCAGAAGAAGTTGAACGTAAGATTCGCGCATTTATGGGAATGCACACGGAAGCGTTTCGCGTATTGAAAGCTGAATGCTTAGAATATACAACAGAGAAGCCAGGTACAATTATAACAGTTACGGAACAAGGTATTGATGTTGCGACAGGAAAAGGTATTTTAAGGTTGTTAGAAATACAATTACCCGGCGGTCGTAGATTGCCAGTGAAAGAAGTATTACACGGAAAAAAAGATCTTTTTGTAGTGGGTAAAATTTTATGAATCTTAGATTTTTAGCCGCAGAAATTTTATTAAAGGTAACCCAAGAACATTATTCACTGACCGAATGTTTATCGGACGTCACCGTAAAAGACCCGCGTGATAAAGCATTACTCCAATCGATGTGTTTCGGTGTGTGTCGATTTTATTTTAGATTAGATGCCATCGCTAAAAAATTACTCGAAAAACCCTTAAAAGAAAAAGACCAAGATATTTATTTATTAATTTTAATTGGTTTATATCAATTAATAGAAATGCGTTTGCCTGATTATGCAGCTGTGTCTGAAACCGTGGATGCTGCTGTAAAGTTTAAAAAACTTTGGGGTAAAAATTTAATTAATGCGGTGTTAAGAAATTTTCAAAGAAAAAAAGAACAAATACTGGCTTCTATAGAAAAAGATCCCGTCGCTGTTTATTCACATCCTCGCTGGATGATTAATAAAATTAAAAGTGATTGGCCGAATGATTGGCAAGAGATTTTAATTGCGAATAACCAACATCCGCCTTTATCGTTACGCGTGAATCAAATTAAAATTTCACGTGAGGATTATTTAAAAAAATTAGCGGCGGAAGATATAGTCGCTTTTGCTATACCAGAAACCGAATCGGGAATTAATTTAGAAGTGCCAAGAGATGTGGATTCAATCCCCGGATTTTTTCAAGGCGAAGTATCCGTACAAGATGGCGCTGCGCAATTGGCTGCAGAATTATTACAGCTTAAACCTAAACAACGCGTTTTAGATGCTTGTGCGGCACCGGGTGGTAAGACTTTACATATATTAGAAAAAACTAATAATGATGTTTCTTTGTTAGCCATTGATGAAGTAGAAGATAGATTAAAATCGGTAGAGCAAAATTTAAATCGCTTAGGTCTTACCACAGAATGTATTTGTGCCGATGCGGGTGATACCGCAAGTTGGTGGGATGGAAAGCACTTTGATCGCATTTTGTTAGATGCGCCTTGTACCGCCTCGGGGGTGATACGCCGTCATCCAGATATCAAATTATTACGTGAACCTTCAGATATCGCACAGGCGGTGGCTGAACAATATCGTTTATTAACAGCTCTTTGGCCTTTGTTAGCGCCAGGGGGATTGATGGTTTATGGGACTTGCTCAGTCTTTCCTGAGGAAAATAGCCAAGTGATTCAAGCTTTTTTAGAGAGCCACAAAGACGCCAAAGAAGAAAAGAGCCAACAAATTTTACCGGGTATGCACGGAATGGATGGTTTTTATTACGCATGTTTGCGAAAATAAGAATTATTAAGTGAGGGTAGCCCATGCGTATTGAAAACGATATTAAGTTAGATTTCCAAGATGTTTTAATTAGACCTAAACGAAGTATTTTAACTTCCCGCTCCGAAGTCTCCCTAGAGAGAGAAATCAAATTTAAGCATGCTAATACTAAATGGCATGGCGTACCTATTATTGCGGCTAATATGGATCATACCGGAACGTTTGCTATGGCTAAGGCTTTAGCTGAGCATCAATTGCTCACTGCGATGGATAAATTTAGTGAAGAAAAAGATTGGAAAGAGTTGGCAGAAAAATCACCAAACGTACTCAAATCCTGTTTTGTCTCTACCGGTATCTCAGATCTAGATTTTGAGAAAACCGCTAAGATTATCAAAATATCTAATGTAGGAATGATTTGTTTAGATGTGGCTAATGGTTACACTGAGCGTTTTGTGGACTATTTAAAACGCTTACGCGATACCTATCCCGATAAAGTAATCATGGCTGGAAATGTGGTGACGGGCGAAATGGTGGAAGAGTTAATCTTATCGGGCGCTGATATTGTCAAAATTGGTATTGGTCCTGGTTCCGTTTGTACCACCCGAGAAAAGACCGGGGTTGGCTATCCGCAATTATCCGCAGTGATTGAATGTGCGGATGCAGGGCACGGCTTAGGCGGCCATGTATGCGCCGATGGCGGGTGTACATCACCAGGCGATGTGGCCAAAGCTTTTGCAGGGGGCGCTGATTTCGTTATGTTAGGCGGTATGCTTTCCGGGCATGATGAA
The DNA here is from genome assembly GCA_013287085.1 of Gammaproteobacteria bacterium. Taxonomy (GTDB): domain Bacteria; phylum Pseudomonadota; class Gammaproteobacteria; order DSM-16500; family DSM-16500; genus JABDEM01. The sequence goes on along the minus strand of JABDEM010000043.1, from coordinate 3,953 downwards.
TGCTCAGGGGATATTGTAGAAGAAAATGGCAAGCGCTATAAACGCTTCTATGGCATGAGCTCTAAAGAGGCGATGGAAAAACATCATGGCACTGTGGCTGAATACCGCGCTAGTGAAGGGCGTTCGGTGAATGTTCCTTATCGTGGGCCGGTTAAAAATACCGTCTTAGATATCTTAGGTGGCATCCGTTCTACTTGTACTTATGTAGGCGCGCATCGTTTAAAAGAATTGTCCAAGCGTACAACTTTTGTACGAGTGAACAAACAATTAAACGAGACATTGGTTCAGTACCAAACGGACAAAAAATAGCCATGCTCAAATAGTAAACACGAGTATTAAATTTTAAGTTGAATTCTTAAACAGAATAACCTATTATGCATTCTTTCTTTGTATCTGATGCAATCAATTTGCAATCAGGGAAGCGCAGATAAAAGTATTACTTAAGTATCTTCTTGTGTATCCGGATAAAAATCCACGAGTACAGATTTCTTGGTAAAGCGGAGGGACCCACCGCTTTTTGTTGTTTTTTTTCGCGGTAAAAAAATTCAACGCAACAAAACCAATAAATTAGGAGTTAACATATATGTTAAAAAAGATCCTCGTTGCAACTGCAGTTTTAGCAACTAGTTC
>JABDEM010000043.1:0-3313 GCA_013287085.1 Gammaproteobacteria bacterium | reverse complement strand
GGCGTTGGCATGCTTCAATCACAGTTTGATAGCAAAGTTAACGTAGTAACTAACAATGTTGTTACTGGCTATAACCAAGTAAATTTAGGTGCTAAAGATGCATTATTAAATGTATTTGGTGGTTACGGCCAAACTGTAAACCAAAATCTTTATTTAGGTGGCGAAGCGTTTGTTAATGTAAACACTAGCTCTAGCTCAGAAATTAAAGAAGTTAATAATTCCACAAATGTTTTTTCTTTAAAAGCTCATTCTAAATATAGCTATGGCGTAGACGTTACTCCTGGTATTCAAGTTAATCCTTGTACTCTCGTTTATGCACGTTTAGGTGTTGAACGTACTCGTTTTGCATTTGAAGCTAGCGATGCAACTACTCGCGCAACTGATAACGAAAACGTTTGGGGCGGCCGTTTTGGTGCCGGCGTTCAAACCCAAGTTGCTAAGAACTTAGCAGTGCGTACTGATTACACTTACAGCGCTTACAAATCCATCAACTTTAATGGTGGAAGCGTGAAGCCAAGCAGCGGTCAGTTCACTGTAAGTCTTCTTTATAACATTGGTTAATTTTTCCAATCTTATTTAGTAAGACGAAAGAGGCCAGGGCGCAATGCTCTGGCCTTTTTTTTTGGCAAAAATTCTTGTTTTTGCTTATTAAGTTCTATACCATCGTTAGATGAGGTTTTGTAAGTCGGGAGAATGTAATGCTTAGAAGGATATCTAAAACAACCATCTTGACGGCTGCAACGTTCGTCACCATTCTTACCACAAATTCTGCCTTAGCTGAATGTTCTACTTGCCCTACTTCTTCTTGCTCTCCTTGTGGTAGTTCTTGGTTTTCTTCCTCTTGCCCTATGTCTGCCGGTTGGTATGTGGAAGGTAATATAGGTCAATCAAAACTACAAAATGTAAATTTTGGTACGGGAACTTCTATCGCAAGTTCCACAGGATTTGGTTGGAATGTGGATGGGGGTTACAAGTTCATGCCTTATTTTGGGGCAGAAATTGGTTACACTCGTTATCCTAATGCATCGATACGTGATATCTCAGGCGCCACTATAGCAACCGATAGACATTATGCTTATGATCTGGCTGGAAAAGCTATTTTACCTATTAGCAATTCTGGCGTAGAGTTTTTTGCTAAATTAGGTATCTCTAGAATACGCACTAAAACTGTTCAAAATAGTACAACTCCAGCACCTGGCACGGCTTTTTCGAATGCGAATACTTATGTGACCGGTGGTTATTATGCCATAGGTGCAGATTATGTCTTCAATCCTAACTTAGCGGCAAACATACAGTGGGCAACCGCCAACGGTAATGGCAAGACCGGTAATATCAGCTTGTTCTCCCTCGGTTTAAATTACATTTTCGAATAAATATTATTAAGCCAAGTTTTAATGTCTTTAATTTCTTCTACGCTCACCGTATGACCCATCGTATATTGATGCCAATCCACAGAATAGTTATGTTTTTGTAAAAATTCATAGGCATTTTTGCCTGATAAATAAGGAACAATTTGATCTTCGGTTCCGTGAGCTAAAAAAATAGGCGTTTGTTGATTAGCCGAGCTAAATTGTTTGGATAAGGGTTCGGGATTAGGTAAATAGCCGGATAAGGCTAACACTCCCGCTAATTTTTTGGGAAATGACAAAGCGGTCGTTAAGGCAATCACAGCACCCTGTGAAAATCCTGCTAAAATAATCTTCTCCGTTGGAATCCCAAGCTCATTTTCTTGTTGAATTAAGGTTCCAATATGTTTAACCGATTCAGCAATTCCTTCTTGATCAATTTTAGCGTCAATTTTCATGGATAAAATATCGTACCAAGCTCGCATGACATAGCCTTGGTTAATAGTCACCGGTCGAAAAGGTGCATCAGGAAAGACAAATCGAATATGTGCGGAAAGCGCCAGCGTTTCCGCTATGGGCACAAAATCATTCCCATCCGCTCCCAAACCATGTAATAAGATAATAGTCCCTTCGGGTTTTTTAGAAGTATTCATAGAGCTCGGCCCTTGCTTAGTAATTGGAGAAATAGTAATCTGTATAAAGTAGTTTTTTTTAAAACGCAATAGCACAAGGAAGGGGACGCTATGAAAAAAGCTTTTAAAAGTATGTTAGGTGTGACGCTGCTTGAAGTTTTATTAGTATTGGTTATCGCTTCGTTAATTTTAGTTATGTCCATTCGTTATTATCAATCCGCTTCCGAAAATGCCAAAGTGAATAGTGCACTGGAAACCTTGCAAGGGATTATGGCAGGTGTGGATTCATTTGTTAATGCCGGTAATTCATTGACTAATGCATCTTGTACCGGTGGAACATCAGCGGGTGCGCCTTGTACTGGATCTTTGGGGCCATTTGTTCCATCAGGTGCTATTGTTAACCCATGGCCAGGATCACCCATTGTAGTATCAGGCGGTGCTTCATTTTATACCATCACCTTCCCAAATGTCCCAGGAAGTGCATGTTCAAAGTTATCTGGACTTGCTACTCAAAACGCTAAAGTCACCACGAGCGGGACTTGCCCAGCGGGAGAATCTCAGGCAACGATGACATTTACTGTTGTTCCTTAAATGTAATGTTACAAAATACTTCTTCTAACTATGGGTCAGTGGCGAAATTCTTCCACTGGCTCATTTTCTTTTTAGTCTTCCTAATGTTGTGTGTCGGTTTTTTCATGGATGATATTTCTGATAAAGCCCTTCGTTCAGAGATTGTGAATTTACATAAATTAACGGGTCTGACTATTTTAATACTGATGGTTCTGCGTTTGCTTTGGACTTTAGTGAATCCTAAGCCAGCTTTACCTCTAGGTACTCCCGATTGGCAAAAATCAGCAGAGCGGACCGTGCAGTTTTTAATCTATGCTACTTTGATAGCCATGCCTATTGTTGGCTGGGTTATGGTTGTAGCCGGCGGTCATCCTCCCCATATATTTGATTTTATGTTGCGTTTGCCTATTGCTCAAAGTAAGGCTGTAAGAAATATAGGGGGTGACATCCACTTTTATTTAGCGTGGGTTATTATTCTTTTAGTTTCTATCCACATTCTTGCTGCGCTTTATCATCATTTTATCAAAAAAGATGAAGTGTTACGCAGGATGATGCCCTGATGGTGAAGCAAAAAAATTTATTAGTTATGCTTGTTATGCTCACCAGTTTATTGGTAATCGCGCAGTTCTCTTTTTTAGGAATTAATTATATTACCGGTGGCTTAGAAGGTAGTATTAAAGCCGTATTAAAATCGCCGATTTTACAGAGTAAAGATTTTATTTTTGCCGTATTACAATTTATTATTTCACAATTACTGGTCTATAG
>JABDEM010000042.1:2413-11597 GCA_013287085.1 Gammaproteobacteria bacterium | reverse complement strand
TCGAACCGACACGGTGTTGCCACCACCGGATTTTGAGTCCGGCGCGTCTACCAGTTCCACCACCCCGGCATTTCGAGTTCCGCAGTATAGCAAAGACTCAGATTAGTTCAACTGGGTCTACGTCCAATGACCAACGGACTTTTTGTTTGCCAGAATTTTTTTCCATGGTAGATAATACTTTTTGCAAAAATTCACGCAAAGATTTTCGTTGATTCGATTGCAAAATTAAATGACAGCGATGATACCCTGCGCGTTTTGCCATAGGCGCAGGATAGGGTCCCGATAATTGGAGAGCGCTGGCCGGATTTTGATTTTTTAAACTTTGTAAAAATTCCATGGCTTTAGTAAGTTGATGGGCTTCTGCTCTAAATAATGCAAAAAAAGAATAAGGCGGTAATAAAGCTTCTTCACGTTCTTGCAAAATCATTTTGGCAAAAGACGAATAACCTTCTTTTAATAAAATATGCAATAACGGATGTTCGGGTTGACGCGTTTGAATAATCACTGTGCCTAATTTTTCCATTCTGCCGGCACGTCCTGCGACTTGCAGAATTAATTGTCCGGTGCGTTCTAAAGCACGAAAATCCGTACTAAAAAATCCACCGTCTACATCAACAATCGCAACTAAAGTGACATTGGGAAAATGATGGCCTTTGGCGAGCATTTGCGTACCAATCAAAATAGAATGCTGGCCTGAATGAATATCGTTTAATAACGTTTCCATAGAACCTTTACGTTGTGTGGTATCTCTATCTAAACGTGCAATAGAAAAATTAGGAAAATATTTTTCAATCGCAGCTTCTAATCTTTCTGTTCCTAATCCTACCGGATGCAATTCTGTCGCTTTACAATGCTGGCATTCTTTAAATACGGGACGCTCCGCATTACATTTATGACAATGCAGTCTTTTAGAAAAATGATGATAAGTCATGCGTGAATCACAGCGTTTACATTCTGCAATCCAACCACAACCATGACACATTAAAACCGGTGAAAATCCCCGACGATTTAAAAATAACATCACTTGCTCGCCACGATCTAAATGTTCTTTCATGCGCGCTAATAAAACAGGTGATAGGCCCTCGTCTAAATCTTTTTTTCGAATATCTAAGACTTCAAAACCCGGTAATTTTGCACCACCCGCACGTTCTTGCAAACGTAAAGTGTGATAACGATTTTGTGTTGCATTATGCAAACTTTCTAATGAGGGCGTCGCTGAACCTAATACAATAGGAATATTGTTGAAATGCGCACGCATGATTGCAATATCGCGCGCATGATAACGAAAACCCTCTTGCTGTTTAAATGACAAATCATGTTCTTCATCAACAATAATTAATCCCAAATTTTCAAAGGGTGTAAATACGGCAGAACGTGTACCAATCACAATTTTTGCCGTATTATTTTTTGCATTTAACCAAGCATTTAAACGCTCTCTTTCAGTTAATCCCGAATGAAGCGCAACAACCGGCACATTAAATCGCTCGGTAAATCGCTGAATCGTTTGTGGCGTTAGCCCAATTTCAGGAACTAAAACTAATATTTGTTTTTCGTTTGCTAAAAATTTTTCAATCGCTTGCAAATACACTTCTGTTTTACCACTGCCTGTCACGCCATCTAATAAAAACGTTTGATAAGTATTTTTAGCATGAGTAATGGCCGTCACGGCTGTTTGTTGCTCGTTATTTAATACTAAAGGGGCTGGGTTTACTAAAGTTTTAGCGGCGCGTTTTTTTTCTTTTAATTCTAAAGGCTTACCTTTTCTTAAAAGCGCAGGAAGAGCAGCCGAATAAACCTCACCTAAAGAATAATGATAATAATCTGCCGCCCATTGGCAAAGTTCTAGCAGTTCTTTAGATAAAATCGGTTCTAAATCAAGCACTTCGATAATAGGCTTTAGTTTATCTAGAGGCACATCGGTTCTATTTGTAACACCTTGCAGTATTCCGATCAATTCCCGACGCTGAAAAGGAACTTTGACGCGTATACCAGGCAATAAGACCTTATTGGGATTAGGATCCAAATAATCAAAGACTTGCCGTAAAGGTGTCGGTAAAGCGATCTGTAAGAAGTGTAATGGGCTCATGGGCTTAAGTATAAGTGCTCTGTATTTCAGAGTATACTTATAAGAGAGAATTAGGAGAATTCGCTATGTCAACTTTAAGGGATGAATTGGAAAAAATAGTTGAAGAAAAATTGAAACATAGTCAGCTCTCACCCAAAGAAAAAAAAGCCGCACTCGATAAATTAAACCAAGACCTTGAAGAACTAAAAACTAAAAACCCCGCCCAGTATCAATTACTAACTAAAAAAGAAAATAAAGAATTTTTAGTCATCGCTTATTGTGCCGCTATCAAAGATCCTAAATACAATGCTTTCATTAAAGATAATAATTTAATAAATTTAATGTTAACCCCTCAAAATAAATTGCGCTTAACCCCTAAATTACAACTGACCATGACTAAATTAAAATTATTTATTAAAGAAGGTTTAGAAGCATTAAAAAACGATAAAGAACATAAACTTTCACCAGAGCAACAAAAAAAATTAGATAAAATTACTGATGAATTAGAAAATCATATGCGAGAGGCTGATGAGCTAAATAAACAATTGCAAATGGATTTTGAAACCATGGCCATTATTCATTATCGCGGTAAAGATACTCGAACTGGCATGAATCAAACCTATACGGATACTATCATTGATGGGCTTTATGAAGGGATTGAAGGGCAAATTCAGGGTGAAATCAAAGGTCCTACTCCTACTAAAGTACAAGTGGTAGATCCAGAAAACGATCCAACCGCTCCTGCTGAAACAGAAGAAGAGGAAAAAACAGAAGATAATCGATTACCGGATTATCAAAATCCTTTTAAAACAAAACTTAGACCACCGGGTTCTCCCGATAACTCATAAGGTGTTGTATGCATCAAATATTAATTTTAGGCGCTGGTGAAATAGGATCATTAATCTCTGTTTTATTAGCATCATCCAAAAGTTATCAAGTATTTTTGGCTGATATTAATATTCACACACCTGTTTTAAAAAAACTAGCAGCAAAATTTTCTCATTTAAAACTAGTGAAACTCGATGCAAGTCGCCAAACCGAAGTGACTCACTTTATTAAGCAAAAAAAAATTGAAGTGTTAATTTCCGCTTTGCCTTACTATTGTAATATTGAAATAGCAAAATTAGCTCACAAAAACAAAGTGCATTATTTTGACTTAACCGAAGATACTAAAACAGCCGATTTAGTCGCTAAATTATCTAAGAAATCTTCAACCGTTTTTGTACCGCAGTGTGGTCTTGCACCTGGTTTTATTAATATAGTTGCCAATGACTTGATGAAATCATTTTCTAAATTAGATACGGTTAAAATGCGCGTAGGAGCATTGCCACTGAATGCGAGCAATGCTTTGCAATATTCTTTGACTTGGTCGCCCGATGGCTTAATTAATGAGTATGGCAACCCTTGTCTTGCTATTCAAAATAGTAAGGCTGTGCAATTACCCCCTCTTGATGATTTAGAAAAAATTGAATTAGATGGCATGATTTATGAGGCTTTTAATACCTCAGGCGGCGCGGGATCTTTAGTTAAAACCTATGCCAAAAAAGTAAAACACTTAACTTATAAAACCATCCGTTATCCCGGGCATTGTGAAAAAATGCGCTTTTTAATGCAAGATCTTAAATTAAACGAAGATAGAGATACATTAAAACGTATTTTAAAAAATGCTTTACCTAAAACCTTACAAGATGTGGTATTAGTTTATGCCTCAGTGACAGGCACTCGCGATAAACAATATTGTGAAGAAAGTTATGTTAAAAAATTCTACGCCAAAAAATTACATGGCTTTAATTGGTCAGCCATTCAATTAACCACTGCATCCTCACTTTGTACGGTGCTCGATATCATTTTGACCCATCCTAAAAAATATCATGGCTTAATACGCCAAGAGCAATTTTCTTTGGAAGAATTTACCAATAACCGCTTTGGGAAATATTATGGATAAATTAATTTCTTTAAATCCTGCTACCGGAAAATCCCTGGGATCTGTCCCTAATGCGACAGAAAAAGACTATGAAAAACTAGTTCTTGATGCTCAAACGGCTTTTTTAACTTGGCGCAATTTACCTGCCCCTAAACGGGGAGAAATTATTAGGCAATTAGGTGATGCGTTTAGAAAAAACAAAGAAACCTTAGGAACGCTAGTCTCTAAAGAATCTGGAAAATCTAAACAAGAAGGTTTAGGTGAAGTGCAAGAAATGATAGATATGGCTGATTTTGCGGTAGGTCAAGCGAGAATGCTTTATGGCAATACCATGCATTCTGAACGGCCCGAACACAGAATGTATGAACAATGGCATCCCCTAGGCGTTGTAGGTATTATTACTGCGTTTAATTTTCCTGTTGCCGTTTGGGCTTGGAACGCTTTTATTGCAGCGATTTGTGGCAATACCGTCATTTGGAAACCTTCTCCCAAAACGCCTTTATGTGCTGAAGCCATACAAAAAATTTGTAATACCGTCATGAAAGAAAATAATCTATCAGGAATTTTTTCTTGTCTACTGACCGATCAATTAGAGCTTTCTGAAAAATTACCCAAAGATTTACGTATTCCTCTGATTTCTTTTACAGGATCAACCGCTGTTGGCATTAAAATCAATGAAATGGTGGCCAAACGTCTAGGCAGAACTTTATTAGAATTAAGTGGCAATAATGCGATTATTTTAGATGAAACCGCGAATCTCTCCCTTGCGATTCCCGCTATTGTCTTTGGAGCCGTTGGCACTGCAGGGCAACGTTGTACGACGACTAGACGTTTAATGATTCATGAATCCATTTATGGAAAAGTGATCAGCGCTTTAATTAACGCTTATAAAAAAATTACGATTGGCGATCCTCTGGATGAAAAAAATCTGATGGGACCTCTGATTGATCAAGCTGCTGTTGATAAATTTAAGCAAGCCATGAATGAAATTGAAAAAATGCGCGGTAAAATTTTATTTGGTGGAAATGTTTTAGATCGACCCGGATTTTTTGTAGAACCCACTTTAGTAGAAGCTAAAAATGAATGGGGTATCGTACAAAAAGAAACTTTTGCGCCTATTTTATATGTCATGAAATACCAATCACTTGAAGAAGCGATTGCTCTGCAAAATCATTCCAAACAAGGCTTATCTTCCGCTTTGTTTACCGAAAATTTAAAACACGCCGAATTATTTTTATCAACACGCGGCAGTGATTGCGGGATTGCGAATATTAATATTGGCACATCAGGCGCTGAAATTGGTGGTGCTTTTGGGGGCGAAAAAGATACTGGCGGAGGACGTGAAGCAGGATCCGATGCTTGGAAAGCCTATATGCGACGCCAAACTAATACGATTAATTGGAGTGATCAGTTACCGCTTGCGCAAGGGATTAAATTTGAAATTTAAACCATGCATAAATATTTAATTTCTACGTATTCTTCAATGCCATATTTAGATCCTTCACGGCCAATTCCTGATTCTTTAACACCACCAAAAGGCGCTACTTCCGTCGACATAATGCCTTGATTAATACCCACCATGCCATATTCCAAACTTTCAGCGACACGCCAAACACGATGAATATCATTACTATAAAAATAAGACGCTAATCCATATTGCGTATCATTCGCATACTGAATCACTTCTTCTTCTGTTTTAAAACGAAAGAGGGGAGCAACAGGGCCAAACGTTTCTTCCTTGGCGATTAACATTTTTTGAGTCACATCAACTAAAATGGTAGGCTCAAAAAATAATTCGCCTAAAGAACTCGCCTTCCCCCCACAAATAATTTTTGCACCTTTTTCTGTTGCATCTTGAATATGTTTTTCTACTTTTTCTACTGCGGATTTATTGATAAGTGGACCTTGTTGGGTAGTATCTTCTAATCCATTCCCTAATTTTAAAGCTTTAACGGCTTTAGTTAATTTTTCAGTGAATACATCATAAATTTTATCTTGCACATAAATACGATTCGCACAAACACAAGTTTGCCCGGTATTACGAAATTTGGAGGCTATTGCACCTGTCACTGCTGCGTCTAAATCTGCATCATCAAATACAATAAAGGGCGCATTCCCGCCTAATTCTAGAGAAACTTTTTTAACGGTACTGGCGCATTGCTGCATCAGTAATTTGCCAACTTTGGTTGATCCTGTAAAAGAAACTTTTCTCACTAATGGATTTGAAGTTAATTCTGTACCAATTTTTTCTGGGATACCGGTTATCACATTAAAAACACCTGCTGGAATTCCAGCTTCTTCTGCCAATACCGCTAAAGCCAATGCCGAAAAAGGCGTTTCTTCTGCAGGTTTAATAACAAGCGTACATCCAGCAGCTAAAGCAGGTGCACATTTTCGAGTAATCATCGCCATAGGAAAATTCCACGGCGTAATCGATGCAACTACACCTATAGACTGTTTAATCACTATTAAATGCTGATTAGCTTTGTTAGATGGAATCACATCCCCATAAATACGGCGCCCTTCTTCGGCAAACCAAGTAATAAAAGAATTACCATAATCAATTTCACCGCGGGATTCTGTGATAGGTTTGCCTTGCTCTAAAGTCATTAATACAGCTAAATCTTCTTTATTCTTAGCTATAAGATCTGCCCATTTATGCATTAGATCCGCGCGTTCTTTAGCTGTCAATGCACGCCATTTTAGCCATGCAGCATTCGCTGCTTCTATGGCATATTTTGTTTCTTCCGTCTCACATTCAGGAACGGTTCCTAAAATTTTTCCATCAAAAGGATTTTTGACTGAGAAGGTTTTTTTATTATCGGCTGAAACCCACTTGCCATTGATATAACATTGCTCGCGAAATAAACGCGCGTTTTTTAATCCTTGCATTTTTACATCCTTAATTTATTTTTAGCTGTTTTTTCGGGTTTAGGTTCTTGTAACACTTTATCAACTTTTTTAATCATGTCTAAGACTTTCCCTGCACCCGTCACAAAATAACTTCCCATAAAACCTGTAGATTTCATTTTTCCTTTAAGCTCACCTAAACCATCTTTTAAAAGTTCAACTGAGTAACCAGGCGCTTTCATGTCTTTCATAAGTTTATTTATTGATTGAATGCGTTCAATAGCAATTTCCTTTTTTTTCTCGGGTACTCGCTTGTTTGTGACATATTTAGCTATTAATCTCTCTTTTTCTTTTTTTAAATCTTCCTCAATCTCAACCAAAAAATTTCGCTTTAAAATATCTTTGATATCCTGATCAAATGAGCTAAATCTGTCACTCCATGGCAGTTCTTTATAAAGAGCTTTTTCCCTATTATCTAATAGATGAAGCAAATTCTCTTTCTCTTCTGTAGTAGCCAAACGATTTTTCTTGATCGCTATTTTATAGTGAGCCATACGAAGATTTATTCCCTCTTGCACCTGTTTCGGTAATTGTAAAAAACGTGCTACGTGCTTATCAAATACTTTAAATCTATTTTCCCAGAGGTGATGCTGGTATTTTGTATCGTCCTCATTAATTAAGGCAAATAAATCATCCCTCGCTTTTGATGTAATCTTAGGATTGTTTGCAATGTATTTCTCATGTACTGCAAGGCGTTCTTGTATTCCTGCTTGTACCTCATCCTCACTAAGGCCTTGCTCTGGTCGGCTTGTTAATTTAATTTTTTTAACCATATACCCCTCCAGCTCACGCTATATACATAAGTATAGTCGAAAATAATGATTATTTATTTCAGTATAATCAAGCAGATAGGTTTTCAGAGAATAGCTTATGGAGGCTCGGGTAGTTTTCCCAATTTCTTAAAAAGCGCTTGGTTTCGCCTTCGAACGCTTGTTTAAAACCTAAAGAATATTGCGGATATTCGCGCATGCCATCTAAGTCAATTAATAGGGGTTTAAGATTGGCGATTAAAATATTCGTCATTTTTAAATCGCCGTGTATTAATTTAAATTGCGCGAGTTGATATAAAAGCGCCATGGTTTTTTTAGCGACTTCTCGCACCTCAGGATGATTTAAATCTGCCTTAGAAAAATAGTCTCCAGCATGAGGGCCATTGATATATTCCATCACAAAATATGAAGTCGTTCGAAATCCTAGAAAACGTTTTTCGATGAAAGCGATGGGTTTTGCGGTAGGAATTCCCATTAAACAAAGATATTGGGATAAGCGCCAAGATTGCGCGGCGCGGGTTGGTCTTAAACATCTTCGTAAGCCATGCCAAAAATCTTTTATATTGTAGCGTTTGATGACGCATTCTTTGCCGTCAAAAATTGTTTTGATAACCGTTGAAGAGCGGCCTTGTTTTAGGTACTGAATATTTTTCGTTGTAAAAACTTCTTCAGGGCGTGATAAAAAAGCACGTAATTCAGGTTTATCATATTCGCGATCAAATAATAGTGTGGCAAACAAAGTGGTTTTTTTAATAAAAGCAGAACAATTGCGAAATATTTTTTCTTGGAAATTGGCCCAGCGCGTCGCTTGGTGTTTGGCAATCAATTTTTTAACTTGATCATAATCCGCATCTTTTAAACGCCAACCGCGAAGACTTGCGTAAGCTTCTAATAATTCATCGCGATAATAAGAAGAATCAGCGCCTAATTGGGCAATAAATAAAGCTAGATTATCTAAGCTTATTTTTTTAGATAAGGGCTGGTCAAATTTTTCTATATCAGCGCCATCTAAAGTGATAATTTTCTTTTTAGTGACAAGAAAATTCTTAAAGTGTAAATCTTTTTGTAGAACTCCTAAAACATGTTGAGTCGCTAATTCATGAATTAAGCTATGCAATAAACGTTGGCGGCTTTTTTGTTCCACGGTTTCAATCTTTTCAAACAAAATCACTTGAGTCTTGTTGTCAGCCGTAGATCCTTCATAATAAATCTCAGGTGTTGGAATATTGCATTCTTTTAAAATAGTCATACCCGCTATATCACGCTTAGCATGTTTCTGGGCTTTATTACGTTTAAAAAATAATTTTGCGACTATAGGTTTATCTCCCCACGTACCAAAAGCCACTAACCGTTTGCCCGGAATAAGACGCACCACTTGTTTACAAATGACAGGTTGCTCGCTGTTTGTTAAACTTATTTCAAAAGGAACGGTTATGTTTTTCATACAACTTCTTCTGAGCGTGTAAAATGGCAGCAAAACGCGGCCCATTTTGCAAAGATGGGGGATATTTATAG
>JABDEM010000042.1:0-2403 GCA_013287085.1 Gammaproteobacteria bacterium | reverse complement strand
TCATTAAAAAGTGTGCGCAAAGGGAGTTTTGTATATTCCTTCATAAAACGCAACAAATCTCTTTTAGTTAAGCCACTCTTTTTCGATGAAAAATATAAACCAGCTAAATCTTTTATTCGCCAACGTAAAGGTATTTTTTTTCTAATTTGCGCTCTATGCAAATCAATTAAATATAATTCGCTTTGTTCATCCATTAAAAAATGGCAAATATAAAAATCTCTATGGTTAATGCCGTTATTATGAATAACTCTCGCAATCTCCGCTACCTTTCTGATCAAATTTATTTTGAAATTAACATTAGGTGCTTGATAATTTTCTAAACTGATTGTTTTAGGTAATTCTTTGGTAAGCAAATAGGATTGTAATGCTGCGGGATTGAAACCCTTAGAGCCATACCCCACGACTTCAGTGGATTTTATCTGTAAGGTTTTTAGTTTCGCTAGTGCTTCCCATTCATTTTTAGCAGAACAAACGGGCAAACGACCTTGAATGAGGTTTTTAAAAATCTCTTTCCAACCTATGCCTTTATGTTGTTTTATAAAATAAGCTTGGTTTTTAATTACAATGCGCTGTGTACATCGACCTTCGAGTTCTCGATAAACTTCTCCACGCAATTGCATCATTTCATCGAACTTTAAAAATTGCGGGGATCCTTGCAAACTTTCCAAAATATCGACGGCACGCGCAGGCAAACTATAAATATCCCCCATCTTTGCAAAATGGGCCGCGTTTTGCTGCCATTTTACACGCTCAGAAGAAGTTAACATTGTTAATAAATTTTCATTAAACTCCGTCTGTGAAAAAGGCGAGGGTAATACTATTCCTGCTTCTGCGGTTTTTATATAGTCTGCATAACCACAGACATCGGTGGTTAATACAGGCAATTGTGCAACAACGGCTTCTAATAACACAGTTCCTGTATTTTCGTTATAAGCAGGGTGCACTAATAAATCCGCTGCTAGCATAAGATCAGGCACATCTTGTCTTCCACCTAAAAATCTCACCCGATCCAAAATATTTAATTGCTCTGCTTGTCGCTTGAAAGATTCCGCATGATCTTCGCCGATCACAAAAAGAAAAGTGTTTTTTGGTAATGTCGCAAGCCCTTTTAAAGCTCTATCTAAGCCCTTTGTTTTAAAACCAGACCCTACTAATAATAGTAAAAAATCATCAGATCCTATATTCCATTCTTTTCTGACTGCTTGACGTATTTCATTAGCGTTTTCGGGCGCAATACGATCTTTTGAAATCCCTGGCGGCAATAAATGAAAACGTTCGGTCTGAGTTTTATAAAAAGACTGAAATTCTTGTTGTTGTTTTTGCGCAATCAATAAAACATGCGTCGAATGGTTTTGATCAAACACCGCTTTTTCAAACTGCATTAAGTGACGGTAGCGTGGCATAAAACTATGCCACCATGCACGTTGTGTTTTAAATTTAGCTTGATAACATGTATCTGCTGCATAATACACATCAAGACCTGGCATTTTATTAAATCCGACGACCAGATCATATTTTTGGGTTGGTAATATTTTTTTAACTTGGTTTGCAAATTGCTGGCTACGGCTGTGATTTTGTAAGCCTTTTACGGGCAATACATGAACTGAAAAAGAAGGATCTCTCTCACCTTCCCAAGACATGGTATAAACATCGACTTCATGACCCCGAAGTTGGCATTCTTTTAGGATACGCAAAAAATCCCTTTGTAAGCCTCCAAAGGGAAAATATTTGAAAAGACAAAATGCCAATTTCATATTAAGCTTTAATCCTGTATTGACCTGTTCACCTAAATTCTGATATATTTTTGCACACATAAGATGGAATTCAAACTAAAAGAGGGCTCCCACCATGAAAAAAATATCTTCCCTACTGATTTCATTAACTTTTTTATCTTTTTCTTTGCCTTTAATGGCCGCTGATTTACCCACAGAACCCTCGTTTGATAAAGAATTACAGATTAATATTGATCCTTCTATGACTATAGAGACCCAATCTAAATCGGAAACGATTAAGGTTTCCAATACAACGATTGATGCTACCTATCCTCAAATCAAAAGCCAAACACCTTCTGCTAAGGTTGCGAATTTTAACAAAATGGTGCTCGATAAGGTAAACAAAGAAATTAGTCAATTCAAACAATATGTGGCTGAAGATTTAGTCCATCAAAAAACTTTACCTAAGTCTGTACAAAACAATAGCTTATCGATTGATTATGACATTGATGTGATACATCCAGGCAAATTAACGCTTATTATGGTGCGTTTTAATATCGAAGGAATGCAAGCAGGTCGTGCTCATCCCTATCACGTGCACCGTGTGATGAATTTTGATTTAGAAAAAGGCAAAGAATTAGCTTTGGCTGATTTATTTAAACCTAATTCAGATTTCTTGAAGAAAATTTCA
>JABDEM010000041.1 GCA_013287085.1 Gammaproteobacteria bacterium | reverse complement strand
GGTAAAGAAACGGTTATAGAGCGTCACCGTCATCGTTATGAAGTGAATAATTTATTATTAGCGCCCATTGAAGCCGCAGGTTTAAAAATATCTGCGCGTTCTATTCAAGGGAATTTAGTAGAAATGATAGAGCTTTCAGATCATCCTTGGTTTGTGGCTTGTCAATTCCATCCGGAATTTACTTCAACACCGCGCGATGGTCATCCCTTGTTTTCAGCCTTTATTAAAGCCGCCGTAGAATCACGGGAGAAACAACATGCAACTGTGTAATTTCAACGTCGGATTGCATGAGCCTTTTTTTTTAATCGCAGGTCCCTGTGTTATTGAGAGTGAACAATTTGCGCTGGATACTGCAGGTATCTTAAAAGAAATGACAACCCGTTTAAACATTCCTTTTATTTATAAATCTTCTTTTGATAAAGCCAATCGTTCTTCTAAGGGAAGTTTCAGAGGTCCTGGGATGGAAGAAGGTTTGCGAATTTTACAGACCGTTAAAAAATCAATTGGCGTTCCTGTTTTAACTGATGTGCATGATGATACGCCGATTGAAGAAGTGGCTGATGTGGTCGATGTTTTACAAACGCCTGCTTTTTTATGCAGACAAACCAATTTCATCGAACGCGTTGCGCGCCAAGGTTTGCCGGTTAATATTAAAAAGGGCCAGTTTTTAGCGCCCTGGGATATGATCCATGTCGCTGAAAAAGCGCGTAGTGTAGGTAACGATAAAATTATGGTGTGCGAGCGCGGTGCAAGTTTTGGTTATAACAATTTAGTTTCTGATATGCGTTCACTCGCTGTGATGCGTGAAACAAAATGCCCTGTTGTATTCGATGCGACACACTCGGTTCAATTACCGGGAGGCCAAGGCAAATCCTCAGGCGGTCAAAGACAATTTGTTCCCGTTCTAGCAAGAGCCGCAATTGCTGCAGGCATCGCTGGTTTATTCATGGAAACTCATCCAGACCCTGATCAAGCTCCCTCCGATGGCCCCAACATGTGGCCACTCGGGAAGCTTGAAGAGTTGTTGCTTAACTTAAAAGAACTGGATGAAGTCGTTAAGCGGTTCGGCTTCCAGGAACAGCAGGTCTAGGGTGGGTAGGTGGAATCGGGGTGGCATCGGCATCGAAAACCCCCTGAGGAATAAGTGTGCTTGCAATGTATGCGCTATTTGGAGCAGATTGATATACGTTACGTTGATCATCTGCTTTTAAGCCATCCATGTTAGTGAAAATAGGCTCAAGAGGAGCAGAGTATCCGCCTCCTATTGTATGTAATATATCTCCACTATTTTGAATTGCCTCTAGAGTTACTTTTGCTTTTGCTTGCAAGGGGTGAGTTTTTTCAACCGTAGTCTTAGCCGGGGATTTTTTAGTATTTTTTGCAGGGCTCGCTAGCGTAGCTTGTTTAGCAAAATAATCTAAAATTTGCTTAATCAAATATCTAATTTTAACTAAACAGATAGTGATGGCTTTGTTTACCCTATTTTCATTGGCCATAGCTAAGCTCTCAAGATCTGCTTTTAGACGAACAGCTTTTCTTACCGGCGGTGTGAATACTGTATTGACAGTGATTTTAGGTGTTGTTCCTTCTAATAGGCCTATCTCGGCGCGTATTTCTTTTAATTTAGTATCGACTGAGGCGGTTGCAGCTTCTCGCAGTTTATCAGCTTCTGTTAGGTGGCCAAGAGTCGCTTCAATTTTTGCCGTTTTGGTTTTTAGTTTATCCAAGTTACGTACGCGTGGAAGACAACAACAAAAAAATCGTGCAAAGCAACCGACTTTTTCAGAGGTATCCATTTCCTCTGTTAATAATGCGAAAGCATGAGCACTCACTTTATCGCCAATTTCTTTTGCTGTGGCTGAACTCGCAATATGTTGTTGATCTAATATTAAGGCATCTTGTTGTTCACGAAGCTTGGCTATTTTTTCTTCACGTGCCTGTCTAACTCCCGCTTCCTCTGCTTTTTGGTCTTGAATTTTGGCTTGAAGCAGGTCTGCTTCATCACTTTCTTCCTGTGGAACACCTGGAGTTGTGCGTGATTCAAGTTCTTGTCTTAATATTTCTCTTTGCGCTTTAAGACCTGACCAGACAGTAGGGGGAAGACCTGGGGGAAGATCTTGCTCTGAAGTTTCTAGTAGTCCATCAAGTTGGCGAGTTAAAATATCCAGTTGAGATTCATTCTTACGCTGTGCCATGTATTTTTTCCTCCGTTTAAAATTTAAAATCTAGACGCGATGTGTTGGGCCTTCAGCTGCAGGCTGTGGTTTTCGCATTTCTACATCTGCGCGTAATTTGTGAAAAAAGAGATGCGGTTCACTATAGGCTTTATTAGATAATAAAGCGGCTTGACGTGGCCCTGTTTTGGTCGGGAAAGTCTGGGTAAATTTTTCCGGTAAAAACGGATTTTTTAATAAATCAGGAATAAGGCCCAATTTTTCGATGCGATCGTACATATCTTTGGCTTTAACGTCTGTTAAATCTGCGCACCATATCCAACTCATATAATGTTCAAAAACAGGTTTAGCTTCATTACACAAAACTTGTAAGGAAGAAATTTTTTGGTGCGCAGCCACATTATTATCGACCGCTTTTTTAAGTTCTAGAAAATGTTGATAAATACGTAAAAAATAAAATAATGCTTTAGGGGTAACACAAACTTGTAGATCTTCTTTTTTACTTTCGCTAGGTTCTTCTACTAAAAGAAGATTTTTTTCCTTATCAATGCATACACGAGCCTGATCTTCTTTTGTTTTAGCTTCACTTTCAACTAATTTTCTATAATCTTCTTGTACCTTTTGTAATCTTTGCAACAGTTCTTGACGTTTTACTTTTTCTTCATGACTTACACCTGGTACTTTTTTAATTTCCTCATTAAGTCGTTGATCGTTTGTTTGGATGCTGGATAATAGTTCAGCTTTAGTTAAGCGTAATTTTTTAGGTACACAACAGGAAAAACAACTGCAACAGCCAGAGGTAATTTGTTCATTGACTTGAGTTAACGCGACTTGAAACCCACGACCTTCTTTGCGTATGCCTTCTAATTTTAATTCGAGCTTATTGGAATCTTCAATAAGAGATTGAATTTCATCTTGGCCTTGAAGCCCGAGTTGTTCTAATAATTGAGGTTCTTCTCGGGTCAGTGATTCTTTTTGAGTTTGAATTTGTTCCCCTAATAAACGGTAAGTATCTTCAGCTCTTTCAACGGAATCTCTTCTTAAATTGATTTTATCAAAAGTTCTTGTTGGAACCTCAGGAGAGCGATGGTTTTGTTCCTCATCGATTATAAGAGGTTTTAGCTCAGCTAACGCCACCCCAAAAGCTGCAAAGCTAGGGGTAATTTTTTGTTTTATAATGGTTGCGGCATCTCGGTTTATTTTGGCGGCAACTCGCGCTGTTTGAAAATCTTTATCGAATAGTTCTAAATAGTCAAAAAATAAAGGAAGAGGTCTTTGAGCAATCTCTTCATTAAAATTACTTTGCATTTTTGTTTCTCCTTAAAAGTTAATGAGTAAAAGCCCTGGCAGCTGTTGGAAGCGAGAGCGCGGGCATAGGTGAATATTGTTCTACGAGTTGTCTTACGGTTGTATCAATAGGACTAATCCTAGGTGTAATATCAACTGCTAGTATTCTATTAGTAATCACATTATCTAAGTTCCCTAGGGGAGTTGTTAAAAACTTTTCCTTTTCTCTCTCGGATAAATATTTGTAATTTCCATCAAATTTGCTGACTAAAAAGCGCAATTGTTTTCTATTGAATATTTGAGGACAATGATTTAAATCGCCGGAAGCTTCTTCAAATGCTTTTTTTACTCTTTGGACTTGGTCTATATAAATCTCAATTTCTCTAGGTTGCAGCTGCTTTTCTTCGGGTTTAGGTTTTCTGGCAAAGCTTAAATTTAATTTTTTTGGTTCCGGAGATGTGGGAGATGCTTTAGGCTTTTTTAATTGGGTTAAATCTTGAATGAGATAATCTAATAGGTGTGCCATCTTAATAATATTTAAGGTGGCTTCCCCAGAAAGCGCATTAAAATGTCTTATTCTGGCTGTTGTAATTAAAGCTTCAATCATAGCTTTTTCGGCACGTAGATCGACCGTACTGATTTGTGGGGGAGGGGTTTCTGTTAATAAAGCTTGTTTTCTCGTGATTTCAGTATTTTCTTCATCTAATTGTTTTAACGCAATTTGTTTGACCGCCTCAAGATTTTTTTTCAAATCTTTCCAATCTTTAATAGCTTGTTCCTTTTCTTTTCGTAATCTCTTGATTTCCGCATTATCGCGTAAGCATAAATTAAAACAAAAACATGAAGCCTGTTTAATTTTATGATTAATGTCTTCTATTCTATCCAGTCTATCGAGTTGGATTTTTCCCTCTTTATGAAGCTCGTCAAATTTATCTGCGTAGGCAATAGCGATGATTTCATCTTTCCTAATAGAAATATCCTGTTTTTCTCGTTGTAATTGTTCCATTCTTCTCACATGATTTGCTAAGCTCTGAGCATTTTTGGTTTCGATTTCCTCTAATTCTCTTAAGCATTGTATTTTTCTTTCTGTTGCGCCCAGTTTTAATTTTAATGGTTTACTAGCGTTTGATGCTTTCTGTTCAGATACTTGAATTTCCCATGAGTTAAAAGCCATTTTTAAATGCTTGTAATAATTACTCTTGCTTTCTAATCCCAAAGTATCGCCAGTTTCAATCAAGTTTTTAAATTCTTCTGTAATAGCATCGATTGCATATTTTTCTGCGGGTAGTCTAAATAATCTAGAGCTAGTGCTGTTTATTATTCCAGGTGCTGATTGCATAAAATTCCTTGTTATACTACTAGTCTAGATATGCTTGGAGATAATTGAAACGAGATAGCTTTGTTGTGAGAGGCGCTGCGTGGAGGAGAAGCTTTAAGTGTTAAAGGTAAGCAAACCCCTCCTTCATCGATATGAGACAATAACTTTCCTTGGACGATGGGGAAGTAAGTATCTAAATTTGATAACAGGCTATCGTCCAGTAATATATTTTTATCTGGAATGTCCTCATAAATTTTCAAGCCTGCATCATCATCGAGCTCTGTGCACCACAGCTCTTCGAGCAATGAAGTAAGATTTCTCATGCCTAGTAAACAACTATCCAATAAGGGATTGGGGTTTTTTTTAGGGCCAGCTTCTAAGGCTAATTGATAGCGATGCATTCTTTCATAAAGTTGTAAGCAAATAACCATGATTTCTCTATTGATCTCGTTAATTTTTTTTTCATGGGGGATACTATTTTTTGCTTCTTCTATGTTAAGAGCGGTTTGTGCTGCACTGACAGCTTCTAGGGCTTTTCTTAAGTTATCATCGCGAAGCATCGCTAATCGTTCACTATCTTCATGCATTTGACTTCGTTGTTGAAGTAGGGCATGTTTATGTTCTTCAGGCGGGTTGGGAATACGTTCGATCGCTTTTTTTTTCTCGTGAAGTCCTGCTATATCTTCTTTCAGCGCTTTTTTTTGTTTTTTTAATGCCGATTTACCACAACAACCACACGCTCCTATTTTCTTGGTAACTGCTGTTAATTCTATTTGTTTTGCTTTGAGTTGCTCATGTATTTGCACATTTGAAACAGTAAAATTTACTGCTGTTTCTGCTCTTTTCGCCGTAGTTTCAAGAATAGTTATTCGAATATCAGTAACAAGTGTTTGCGATTTAGTTTGTAGTTTCCTTGCTTGGTCATCATAAAAATCTTTAAGTTCATTATAATATCTTGTAGCTGCTTCAAAGGTTGCCGCAGCGCCACTCTGTTTTTGTTCTGATTGATCGCTAATAGTTGCATTCGTATTTCGAGTTAACTCATATTTTTTAATTTTTAATGCATACCTATCACAAGCGTTTTTTAAAGCGAGATGCGCTTTAAGAATCGGGTCTTCGCCATAGACTGCTTTGCTTACGAAACCAAAAATTCCATAACCAGGAGGTGTAGTATCGGCGACTCGCTGCGCTTCAGCATAAAATTGATAGAGAGGTCTATCTCCTAATATTTGACTAATGTCCTCTTCTGCTGCTTGGCTTTGCATGTCCTCTCCAGCGATTTAGCGATGGATGAACAATTGTTGCACTAAAAGCTTAAGGTTTTCTTAAGGATGCATAAAAATTTCGAATAATTTTTATTCTATTATGGATTGCATTGAGTCAAACCCGGTCAAAATTAACGCTTTAAATTAATTAAGAATTAAATTGCTCGAGTTGTGATTGTAATTTTTTCTTCAGGGTTGCTAAATCGTTTAGTTTATCCTTTTCTTTGGTCACCACTTCGAGAGGGGCTTTATCTGCAAAGTTTGGGTTTTGCAATTTTGCTTCAACTTTTTCTATTTCTTTATCCAGTTTGGCAATTTCACGCGAAAGACGAGCGGTTTCTTCTTTGGTATCGATGAGTCCTGCCATAGGAATTAAAATTTCTAATTCTCCGGCTAAAGCAGTGGCCGCTTGGGGTCTTTGATCATTCTCGTTTAGCCATTGAATAGATTCTAAACGAGCGAGAGTTTTTATTAATAAAGTAAAATGCTGTATGCGTTCTTTATCTAGTTTATTCCCTTTGGTTAATAAAACCGGAATTAATTTGCTCGGAGGAACATTCATTTCACTGCGCACAGTCCGAATAGAAATAATAATTTGTTTAACCCATTCTAATCCTTGTTCGACAGTTTCATTGCGCAGTGTTGCATCGACTTTAGGATAGGGCTGTAACATAATGGTTTTGCCAGATTTCCCGGCTAAAACCGCTGCTTTTTGCCAGATTTCTTCGGTAATGAAAGGCATTACGGGGTGCAATAAACGTAATAAAGTCTCAAGTACCGTGACTAAAGTATAACGCGTGCCGCGTAATTGCTCTTCAGTGCTATCGGGTGATAATAAAATAGGTTTAGATAGTTCTAGATACCAATCACAAAATTCATTCCAGGTAAATTCATATAAAGCTTGGCCTAATAAATCGAAGCGATATTGAGCCAATGCTTGATGTGCGCTTTCAATCGTTTGTTGTAAGCGGGATAAAATCCAATGATCGGCGTCAGATAATGTTTTTTTGGAATGATTTAAGCCGGTATCTTTGTCTTCCGTGTTCATAAACACATAACGTGCCGCATTCCAGAGTTTATTACAAAAATTGCGATAACCTTCTAATCTGCCAATATCAAAACGAATTTCTCGTCCGTGGGTTGCCAACGCACAATAAGTAAAACGCAAAGCATCAGTGCCGTAGGCTGCGATGCCTTCGGGAAATTGTTTAGCAGTGTTTTTTTCGATTTTTTTAGCCATCGCAGGTTGCATTAAACCTGTTGTTCGCTTTTGTATTAAATCCGCTAAGTTGATGCCATCAATTAAATCGATAGGATCTAACACATTGCCTTTAGATTTTGACATCTTATGGCCTTCCGCATCACGAATTAAACCCGTGATTAATACTTCTCGAAAGGGCACATCGCCCATGAATTTTAAGCCCATCATGATCATGCGCGCGACCCAAAAGAAAATAATATCAAATCCAGTAATGAGTACATTAGTCGGGTAAAAAGCTTTTAATTCTTCTGTGGGGTTAGGCCAACCTAAGGATGAAAACGGCCACAAAGCGGAAGAAAACCAAGTATCTAATACATCTTCATCTTGTTCGAGTGCAATATCAGGCGTTAATTTATAACGCTGACGTACCTCTTTTTCATCGTGACCTACATAAACATTTTTTTGCTTGTCATACCAAACGGGAATGCGATGACCCCACCATAATTGACGGCTGATACACCAATCTTCTATGTTATGCATCCATTGAAAATACGTTTTAGTCCAAGTTTCTGGAACAAATTTAATTTTTCCTTCCTCGACTGCTTTGATAGCAGGTTCGGCTAAGGGTTTCATTTTCATGAACCACTGTTTAGTTAAATAAGGCTCAATGATTTCACCTGAGCGATCGCCGCGTGGGACTTTTATGGTGTATTTTTCAATTTTTTCAACTAAACCTACCGCTTCTAAATCTCTAATAATTTGTTCGCGCGCTGCAAAGCGATCTAGACCTTGATATTTTGTGGGTACATTTTCATTAAGATGTGCATCGGGAGTCAGGATATTAATGGGTGTTAGCTGATGTCTTAAACCGACTTCATAATCATTAAAATCATGTGCCGGCGTAATTTTCACACAACCGGTTCCAAATTCAGGTTCTACAAATTCATCTAAAATAAGTGGAATGGTGCGGTCTGTTAAGGGTAAGTGAAGCGATTTACCAATAAAATGCTGATAACGGGTATCTTCAGGATGAAAAGCCACCGCCACATCGCCTAATAAAGTTTCGGGTCTTGTCGTTGCAACGACCACATGGCCTTTACCATCGGCTAAAGGATAACGAATATGATACAGTTTTCCTTCTTCTTCTTGATTAATCACTTCTAAATCAGAAATGGCGGTAAGAAGTTTAGGATCCCAATTCACTAATTTCATGCCGCGATAAATTAATTCTTCTTCATACAGCTTAATAAAAACTTCGCGCACGGAGTAGGACAGACTATCATCCATGGTAAAACATTCGCGTCGCCAATCGGGGGATGCGCCTAAACGGCGTAATTGTTGGGTAATTTGCCCGCCGGATTCTTGTTTCCATTCCCAGATTTTTTCGACGAATTTTTCACGACCTAAATCTTGACGAGTTTTGCCGGTTAATAACAGTTGACGCTCAACAATCATTTGAGTAGCAATTCCCGCGTGATCTGTTCCTGCTTGCCAATGAGTTTTATCGCCTAACATACGATGATAACGAATCAACACATCAATTAAAGTATAACCAAATCCATGACCCATATGTAAACTGCCGGTGACATTGGGCGGGGGTAACATGATACAAAAAGGCAAACCTGCGCCTTCTGCACTAAAATAATGATTTTGTTCCCAAAGGGTATACCAATGTTTTTCAATAGCGTCTGGCTGATAGGATTTATCCATGGAGCACTCTTATAATTTATGGGTATTAATTTCACACGCTTCAGTTCTGTAAAAACGAAACCGCTCGCGTGCCCTAGTTTGGTGGTCTGGGTGACTCGAAACCACTTCTAAAATTCGTGAAAACTTATGATAAAAATTGGGCACATCATGGCTTAAATTTATCAAAATGTCACTATGATCTTCAGAAATTGGGCCAAACCCAATTTGAATAGGGGGTCTTGGTTCTAATTTTTTTTGGACTAAGCTATGGGGTAAAAAACTATTATCTCTATAAGTCCAAAGTAATTGATCTAATTCTTCTGCCAGTACAAGATTTTCAGTTTGAATATAAATTTTATGGTTTTGTTGATAAGCTTTTTCCACTAATTGACAGGCCAGCGGGAGTTGGCTTGCATTCTCAGAAAGAATATAAAAATCAATTTTTGGCATCATCATTCACACCTATTAATAAGATATTGCACTAATAAAGGAATAGGTCGGCCAGTCGCATATCTATCTGTGCCCGCCATTAATGCTGCAGTTCCTGCAACATCTAAATGCGCCCATTTAAATTTTTTGGTAAAGCGCGAGAGAAAACAAGCGGCAGTAATAGTGCCTGCTAATCTTCCGCCGGAATTTGACATATCTGCAAAAGGGCTATTTAATTGTTCTTGATAATCATCCCATAGAGGTAATTGCCAGACACGATCTTGGCTATCATCCCCAGCCGCCAGTAAATCTTTGGCGAGTGTTTCGTTATTGGATAACAAGGCGGTAGCGTGTTGACCAAGAGCAACCATAACCGCATAAGTTAAAGTGGCAATATCAATGACAATTTCAGGTTTAAATCGCTCCGCATAGGTCAGTGCATCACATAAAACCAAGCGACCTTCAGCATCCGTATTCATAATTTCAACGGTTTGCCCTGAAAGTGTTTGTACAATATCTTCGGGTTTTGAGGCTTCACCACTGGGCATATTTTCAGCGCAAGCTAAGAGTCCTACCACATTAATCGGGAGTTTTAGTTCGGCAATTGCTTTGATAATCCCTAAAATAACAGCGGCGCCTGACATATCATATTTCATGCCTATCATCCCATCAGGCTGTTTTAAACTAATGCCACCCGTATCAAAAGTGATTCCTTTGCCTACGAAAACAATAGGGGCTTTGTTTTTTGCGGTGCCTTGATAAGTCACAGAAACCAGTTTGGCATCTTGTGCGCTGCCTTTTGCAACAGCATAAAAAGCTCCCATGCCTAGTTTTTTTATTTGGGATTTATTCAGTGTTTTTACACTGAGGGTTTTAAAGTCTTTACTTAATTTTTCGGCTTCTTTAGCCAGATAAGTAGGGGTGCAAATGTTTGAAGGTAGATTGGATAAATTTTTGGAGAAATCCATTCCATCAGCGATGGCTAAGCCTTGTTGAATGGCTTTATCTAGGTTTTTTCCTCTGAAAATCATTTCTTTCAGGGCCATTTTGGGTTTTTTTTCCGATTTAAACTGGTCAAATCGATAAAGACCCCCGCGATAAATTTCAATCGCATATTTCGTTTTCCAAGCGAGAGAGCGTTTTTCTACGCTAAGCTGAGGTAAAAGGTTTTGTGCGGTGGCTATATTTAAGGTAGATAAGGTTTTAAGGCTGCTTAAAATGACCTTTTTGTAGTCACGCTCTTTAAGAGGGGCGAATTTTCCACAACCCACTAATAAGAGACGGGTAGCAGGGTCTTTATAAACCACCCAGCATTCGCCTAAGTTACCACTAAAATCCCCTGATTTTTTAAGCGTTTGACTTAAATCTGGCCACGGTTGGTCCTTAAAGACCCCTACTATAAGACAATCAACTGGTTTATTTTTAACCGAAAATTTCATTATTCGCTCCTTACCTCTGAGTTTTGTATAATAGCGCAAATTTCCGTTTTCATTAAGGGCAACATATGTCCAAAATCTTAACCCGCTATCTTACCAAAGAAGTGTTTATCGCTTCTATCGTGGTTACGTTTTTGCTTATGTTGATTTTTTTAAGCCACCAGATGGTGCGATTTTTAAGTTATGCTGCTTCGGGAAAATTGGCTTCGAATATTTTACTGCAGTTAATGGGCTATGAAGCTTCTTATTTATTTTCACTCTTGCTTCCCTTAGCGTTATTTTTGGGCATCATTTGGGTTTATGGTGGGCTTTATGCGAATAATGAATTACGCGTGATGCAGGCTTGTGGCTTGAGTATAAAAAAATTATTTCTACAAACTAGTGTATTAGCTATTTTTATTACGACACTCGTTTTGTTTTTAATGTTGTGGGTCAATCCTTACGTCGCTAAAGAAAAATATGACTTAATTGAACGGGGGAAAGCAGCTAATAATGTAATTGATACTATTTTACCCGGTCGTTTTCAAGTCACCAATAATGGGGCGCGGGTAATTTATGTTGAACGTTTGTCACGAGATCATCGTAAAGCAGATAATATCTTTATAGCAGATCAACGTTTGCAAGTAATGTCTGTCGTTTCTGCAGCTCAAGGTTATCAAGCGAGCGGATTAAAACCTTCGGATCGATTTATTGTGGCAGAAAATGGCAATCGTTACGAAGGTGTGCCGGGCCAAAATGATTATAAAGTCACTCAATTTCAAAATTATAAAGTACGAATGCCCGTGGTTGAATTAAATTCGAAATATCAAGACGAAGAAATGATTCCCACCTTACAGCTTTGGAGTAAGTACGATAATTCTGCGAATGCTGCGGAATTTCAATGGCGATTATCCGTCGCGCTTTCTGTTTTATTGCTAGCTGCTTTAGCAATTCCTCTAAGTCAGGTTAAACCTAGGCAAGGACGTTATTTCCAATTATTCATCGGCATTTTAATTTATTTGGTCTATGTCAATTTACTTTTTATTTCTCGTGAATGGGTGAGCAAAAAAATAATCCCTATTGATATTGGCATGTGGTGGATTCATGGTGCTTTATTATTGCTGATTATTACCTTGTTGGTGAGGCGAAGATGACCATTATCCAAAAATATATTGCTAAAACTATAGTGGCCTATACTTTAATGGTTACGCTTATTATTGTTGGTGTAAATTTTTTTATTAGTTTAGTCGGCGAATTACAAGATATTGGCGTTTGATCTTTATCAGTTTTTCCCGGTGAATGCTTTATTAGGAAGTATATTAGGTTTAGGTTTGCTTGCCTCCCATCAAGAATTAACC
>JABDEM010000040.1 GCA_013287085.1 Gammaproteobacteria bacterium | reverse complement strand
AAAGCACTAAAGTTTGTTCGGCTAGTTCTTTAGCGAGCTTATCTAAAGGATCTTTTTCGCCCTGTAGATTCGTAAGATCGTGATGAATACGTTGCATAAATTCATGAAAATGAATGCGCATCTTTTGTTTGAAAGGCAGCGTTTGGAAAAAACAGTCCATTAAAAATGTTTTACCTACCCCAACTCCACCCCATAAATAAAGGCCTTTGATAAGTTTAATTTTTCTAAAGCGAGAAAAAAGACCTAAACGCTGTTTCTGTTCTTTGATTAAATGATGGTAAATCGATTGAAAATATTTTAACGCCTGAAGCTGCTGTGGATCTTCAAGGATAATTCCTTCTTGGCATTTGCTTTGATAGAAATCATTTGGGGTCATTGGAATATAATTTACACAAAGCCTGGCGCGAAGGCAACCAGGCTAGTTTTATTAAGGCTAAACAATGATTAAATTAATCATCGCTTTCGTTGGCTGTTGCAGTATCTGGGCTCGCATTGTCATCGCTGTTATTATCTGCAGCAGAATTTGTATCACCCGATGCCGGAGGTACAGCCATGTTATCTGTGCTGCCACCCACGTTTGAAGTATCTGAAGTCGCTGGTTGAGCAGAATTCATATCATCCATATCATCCGCACAAGCACAATGGGCAAAAGATAAAGAAGCAGTGAGCAGTGTAACAGCTGCAACTGCTATCAACTTTTTATTTTTCATAAACTCTCCTAAACTATATTATTTAGTAACCGTTGAGGAAGCAGCAGCGCCAGCATCAGCGGAATTATCAGCTGTCGCATTCTTATCAACAGTAGTAGATTGAGCTAATTGCAGTGCAGCAGGTGCATTGCTTCTATCGAAGGATTTAATTTCAGCGTATGAAAAGGATGAAGCTAATAAGGTAACAGCGGAAATTGCGATCAACGTCTTGATTTTCATATTGTTTCTCCTTGAGAATTAATCTAATGTAGTTAAGTGAACTATTTAATACTAAAATCACCCTTTAAGCTATATTTTTTTGAGTATGAATATGAAAAAAATCATTGTTTTAACCTCAGGTGGCGATGCCCCTGGCATGAATGCTGCCATACGTGCAGTTGTTAGATCTGCCCATTATTATGGGATACAAAGCTTTGGAAGCCAGCTGGGTTTCCAAGGTTTAGTTGATAAAAATTTGATCCCATTACAGCCAGAAAGCGTGGCGAATTGCATTCAACATGGCGGGACTATTTTAAAAGCTGAACGTTGTCTGCCCTTTTATGAAAAAAGTACTAGAGATGAATGCCGCAAGTTTCTGAAACAAATGGAAATTGATGGGATTGTTGTCATTGGCGGTAATGGCAGTTTTAGAGGTGGCGCATTACTTGAACAAGAAGGAGGCCCGCCTGCTATCGGTATTCCAGGTACTATTGATAATGATATTCCAGGAACGGATTACACTATTGGTTTTGATACGGCAAGAAATACAGCGCTCGATGCTATAGACCGCATTCGAGATACGGCTTCAAGTCACAACCGCCATTTTTTAGTTGAAGTCATGGGCCGCACTTCTGGATTTTTAGCGGTTGATGTAGGTATTGCAGGAGGCGCTGAGGTCATTATTATTCCTGAATTTGAAACGCCTATTACTGCCATTGCTCAAAAATTAACTTCCCCTAAACGTCCTAAATCGAGCTCAATTATTGTCGTAGCAGAAGCTGATCACCCAGGCTGGAGTATGCAACTAGGAAAAGAATTAAGTGAATTGACCAAACTGAATTTCCGCGTCTGTATTTTAGGTCATACCCAACGCGGCGGTACGCCAACACTGATCGATAGAAAAATAGCCTCACAAATGGGTTTTATGGCAGTCACTGCTTTGCGAGATGGAATCAGCAGCAAAATGGTTGCTATGAATCGCGATCAAATGACACTCGAGCCCTTCCCGGATGTCGACGCTCCTGCACGCACAGTAATAGACAGAAATCTATTGGAATTGAATGAGGTCTTATGTCTTTAGTGAGCTCACTAGAAACTTCAGCCCCGTGGATTATTTTAATTGGCGGGGTTTTATTTTCATTTCAAATCATTTTACTTTTATGGCTTAAAAAGAAATTTCGTGAACGTGAAATGTCACTACTACGTGCAGAAGAAGGCAAACAAAATTTAGAAAAAGCCTTACTCCAAGGACAAAAGTTGCAAGCGATTGGAACTTTGGCGGGTGGCATTGCGCATGATTTTAATAATGTGTTGTATGCAATCTCAGGCTATACCGAAATGGCCCGCGAAGATACCCCTAAAGACAGCATGACTTACCAAAATTTAGGTAAGGTTTTAGAGGGCTGCCAACGAGGGAAAGAACTAATTGCTCGCATATTAACCTTTAGTCGCAGACAACATCATGACTTTGAACCTATAGCCTTAAAATCGACCATTGAAAGCGCCTTAGGTTTGCTGCGCCCTACTATCCCTGCCAGTGTTACTATTGATTTTATTGCTGATGCGAATGACTGTGTCATTCTCGGTAACCAAACACAATTGCATCAAGTGATTGTGAATATGATTAATAATGCGGTAGATGCGATGGATGGAGAAGGAAAAATCACGCTAAAATTATCGGCCACCCCTCCTTTCTGCAAGATTGAAATGAGTGATACTGGGCATGGGATGGATCAAACGACGATGGAGCGTATGTATGAACCCTTCTTTACGACCAAAGAAGTCGGCAAAGGAACCGGTTTAGGATTATCTACTGTTCATGCTATAGTTTCAGAACATAAGGGTGAGATTTCAGTTAATAGTCAGTTAGGAAGAGGCACCACTTTTACCATTTTGTTACCTCAAGAAGGAGTACCAAACAATGGCTAAGATTTTATTAGTCGAGGATGATGAATTAGTGCGAGATATGTTAGCGCAAGTATTAAAACGCGCTAAACATGAAGTTCAAACAGCAAGCAATGGCGATGAAGCGACTGAACTTTTAAAAACATCAAAGCCAGAAATCATGGTGACTGATATTATTATGCCGCAAAAAAGCGGAATTACTTTAATTTCTGAAGTCAAAAATAAACATCCTGATATGGAAATCATAGCAATATCCGGCGGTGGACGTTTGGATCCAACCGGCTATTTAGACTTATCAGAATCTTTAGGTGCGAGTGTTTCATTTGAAAAACCTATTGATAACCAGGCTTTACTAATGGCTATTGATTTATTGGCGCACAGTAAAGAAAAAAACTAATACCAAAACCGCTGTGTTTTTTTCCTATATTCTAATAGGCTATAGATTCTATTTGGATTTATTTTCAACTCAATCTCCCCAGAATTTACCGTATCTAATTGCTTAACGCCCAATGCTGTATATTTTTCTACAACGGTTTTATTAGGGAAATGATAACGATTTCGATACCCAACACCATATAAGACAACATTAGGTTTAACTGCCGCTAAAAAATCATCTTGAGCTGAAGTTTTACTTCCATGATGCGGAGCAATTAAAATAGTTGAGGCTAATTGATTAGGGAAATTCTCTACTAATTCTTTTTCTGCTTTTTTTTCTATATCACCCGTTAGCAATATTTGTTGCGATCCTGTTCTAACACTTAAAACACATGAGCTATCATTATCTAACCCTAATTGATCTTTAGTAGGATACAAAAAACTAAACTGCACCTTATCCCACACCCAAGCAGTACCTTGTAAACAATAAGTGGCTTTAGGTGATACCTTTTCAGGAACACTAGAAAAAATATTATTAATAGAAAAATGCTCTAATACAGATTTTACTCCACCAATATGATCACTATCTCCGTGACTAATTACTAGAGTATCAAGTTTATGCACGCCTAAAGTATATAAAAAAGAAGGTATATCACTTAAAGGCGGTCCGGTATCAAAAACTAGAATATGATTTTCAGTTTGAATAACACTAGAAAGTCCCTGCCCTACGTCTAATAAATTTAACCAGACCTCGCCTGGCTTAGGATGAGTGGGATGGTAAAAAAACAGAGGCAAGAACCAAAAGAATCCTAAAAATTTTCCAGGAATACCTCTTGGTAATAGTAAGAGAATAATACCCATACAGGCTGTCAGTAAAATCCAACTATTTGGCATAGTCATATACCACGAACCCCAAGAAAGATGGGCTAAATAAGTTAAGATTTTCCATAAGATTCCTAAAGATTTATCAGCAAGAATAAGCAATGGCGTGCAAACACATCCCAACAAACAAAAAGGCAAAATTAAAAATCCAACCCAAGGGATTGCGATAGAATTCGCTATAAATCCTACTAAAGAGATTTGATGAAATAACCATAAACTAAAAGGAATTAAACCAACCGCAATCACCCATTGAATTCTCCCCCACTTCCACCATAAATTTGCAACGCCTATTCTCCCACTCATACAAAAAATAATTAACGCAACTGAGCCAAACGATAACCAAAAACTATCAGATAACACATCAAAAGGATTAATTAACAAAACCAAAATTAAAGCTAAACTCCAAGATTGCCAAGCAGAAATATTTCTTCGCATTAATGAAGTCATTAAAAATACTGCTAACATAATACAAGCGCGTTCGGTAGGAATTGAAAAGCCTGCTAAAGCACTATAAATTAATGCCATGATTAAAGAACCAATAGCAGCAGCTTCTTGTGCGGGAATAAGCAGCATTAAATTTTCTCGTCTTCGCCAAACAAACATCACTAAACTATGCGTAAATGCCGCTAAAAACCCTATATGCAATCCCGCGATGGCCATCAAATGATTAGTGCCCGTATTTCGTAATACTTCCCAGCTTTCTTCAGAAATATTATGCCGCTCGCCTATCACTAAAGCCTCTATCCAGCAAGAAGTCGGACTTTCTGGCAAATGCGTTTCAATCCTTTTTTGTAAATATTGTCTAAAACGAGCTATAGGATGATGATACCAGTGACTTGAAATTTTAATCATTTCCGAATGCGGAACCACATAACCTTGCGCACGAATATTTTCAGAAAATGCCCAAGCTTCATAATCAAACCCACCCGGATTTAAGGTGCTATGTATGCGTTTTAATTTTACGGTAAATTTCCACTCATCCCCTACTTTTAAGTCCTTGATGGGTGCCGATAATTTAATCAGATGTTTCTGATAATAAAATAAAAATGAATAGCGATGATAAGAATAAACGGGAATGGAGGCGATAGTGCCCGTAATTGTAATTTTTTGCCCTTCAGTTTCATGCGGTAATTGCCAATCTAACCGTAGATGCGCAACCATTAGAGCAAAAGTAAAACCCAACACAATAAATACCAGCGGTTTAAATTTTTTTGCGAGCGGGATTACTAAAATACTTACTGCTAAGCATTTTAGCGGAGGTAAGGTTTTAAATAATGGTAATAATAAGATGCCGAGTAGAAATGATAATGCTGCCCATGTCATTCTCATTCCCCAATCGTCTCGCGGCTTGTCCCTCTCCTCGTCGTCCCGCGGCTTGTCCGCGGGATCCAGCTAAGCGCAGATTTCTTCATACAAGTCCTTCCCATCCGGATTGAGTTGCTCAATAATGTAAGCGAAGTTTTGAGTCATAAATTTCCTTAATGATAAAGTTAATAAGAATATTAGATTAATTCTGGATCCCGCGGACAAGCCGCGGGACGACGTGGGAAAGGACAAGGCGGGACAAGAAAGTTAACTCTGTACAGGAAAAAAATTCTAAACTAAAACCACCCCAACATTCAACCGCTTTCCTAACAAATTTAAAAATGCTACGGCTTTTGGGAAATCGTTAATCCGCCATTCTCTCTAGGCGTAAACACCCGTGCAGCTAACGGAATTTGCTCGATGTCAAACAAAAGCGCTCGTAAAGCAGACAAGGAAGAAGCATCTTGTGATCTTGCGAGTCCGAAAAATGTGCCAAATTGACTATCGCGCATATAAACTTCCAACTGGGCTACAGCATTCAAAATATTTAATTGCGGATATTTTTGGACAACAGTACTAACGCACTGTTCATAAGTCAGCTCAAATTTGTGTGTTAAACAGTGCACCAAATCATCTAATAATTTGATAATCAGCCTGTCTTCATTGGAATTGACGAGTTTAACTTTCAAATCAGCGATTCGCTGCATCACTGCGTAATATTTTTTTGGAAAACAGGTGCGCACTGGAACGGGTCTGTAAAGATTAGAATCAAGCAGACCCGAATAATCAGAAACCAATGCTGCAAGCTCTGGCGGGACGTCACAAATATCCCTGATTAATTTATTTTGGTCATCAATTGCAGGAAGCGGAACAGCATGATAATGACGTCTTACTTCATATCCACGCACTGCTTCACTCTCGCCTGCATTAATCGCTAAAAAACCTTCTGGCGTTACAAACAAATCGAAAACGCTTTCTCTTGTCTTAGTCATACACGTTGATTTGCCTGAATGTGGATTATAAACCATCACGGATTTATCATTTGATGCGGGTACATAAGCAAATCCGCCTGTTTTCAAATGAACGATAAGATGTTTAGCTTTAATTTCTGGCCCTGGTCTCATTTCTATTTGATTGGAATCATTAATATGACATAAATAAAGTCTATAATCCTGAAGACCCGGTGTGCATCCACATAAAGCAAAACTTGATTGACCGGGTTGAGGAAATAATCTTAATCCCCAAACATTGAGATTAGTAACAGTCTCATTTGTTAACTCACCACCCGCAATAATATCATGCACAACGATTTGGTTTAGGGTGTCTGTAATAGTAACAAGATGCTTTTGCACACACATCGTATCCCGAACATAATCACTAGCCTTGCTTAAGTTTTGACAAACACGGACTAACGCAAGGGTATTATTTTTATCATCAAACTGGTAAACCTCACGATGCAATTCACGATTACCACTACGAGTAACCATGAATCGATACGGTTCATTTGGAAAATCAGAAATACAACGATTTTGACCCACACCTCGTAATGGAATTTGTGCAACCGGTTTCCGGTAATCTTCTGCTCGCACCTTCCATACACATAAGGAGGTTTCATGGTGATTTCCTTTGGAAATTTTTTCGCCATCCATAAAACCAACAAAATAGCCGTTAGGCAAAGCATGAAGAACGCTATCATAAGCCCAATTTAAACGGGGCGTCTGCAAACACCCTATCAGGGTTGGTGGGTTTTTTGAAAAATCAACAAAATAAAATTCATTCTTACCACCAGGACAATCATCTATAACACCCATGAGGCTATCCGTTGCAAAAGTTTTCTTAAGAGGCTGAGAAGAATTATGAAATTCAGGAACAGGTAGCGTAAAAGAATTGACCGGTGCAGATGAACTAGCTGTTGTCGCAGCTTTTGCGACAACACTTGAATCTTGTTTGCGCGGATTTTTTGAAAAATAATTATTATCG
The DNA here is from genome assembly GCA_013287085.1 of Gammaproteobacteria bacterium. Taxonomy (GTDB): domain Bacteria; phylum Pseudomonadota; class Gammaproteobacteria; order DSM-16500; family DSM-16500; genus JABDEM01. The sequence goes on along the minus strand of JABDEM010000040.1, from coordinate 4,935 downwards.
AAAACGCTAGTACCAGCGCAGATTATAGGTTTAAAAATACTAAGCGAACGAGTCCCCAATTCAACCCTGGTACGCCAACGTCGATTCGCAAGATTATCTCTTACCAAATCAATACAGTGTCTTGCCATTTCTGGTTGAATCGATTTAGGTGTGAGAAGCGCTAATAATAGATTCACCGCATCTGCTGATAAGCGCGCAAAAAGAGGATTTCGGGTACGAAGAGCTTGGTAAAATAAAATAGTGGTTTCCACAAAAGTTTGTTGAGCGAGTGTTCGTTCATTTTTATGTTGTTCAATCACCCGCGCTTTATTACGCTCTAAAATAGCATCCAATTGCGCTGAAATTTCTTCAGAGTTTGGTCTAGCGCTTTCCATAATAATGAAGAAAGCTTCTTGTAGCGTCGTATTTGGATTCAAGTGAGAAACAAAACGCAGGACACCTGCATTGCTATAAGGTGGCTGACCACTATGATGAAAAATTTCGCCATGATTAGCATACAATTTTTGCAGCGTGGTATTAACCGCCATCGCTTGACCTAAATAGTCTAAACCATCATCTGAAAAACGATTTTCAAACAATGAGAGTGCCGTTAAATGGCAAGCCGGTGTTTTAAGAAAATCAGCTAATGGCATTAATGTGGTATCACTTAAGCGACAAGCACCTAATTGCAATTGTCGTAAGCTAGGTTTACTTCGAAGGAAAGTAATAATAATATCGCGTAAGTCATCGCCGCAACTATAATTATAGGATACATCTAATTCTATCAACGGAGCTGAATGAGCTTCGGCAAGCGCTTCAAATAATTGTTGAAGTTGTTCTTGGGTTAAATGACAGCGTCTTAGGGAGAATGAGGTTAAAGCGCTATTACGTGCTAATTGAGGTAATAAACCAAAAGCCTCACCTAACGCTGAACATAATGCTAAAGTATGAAGCGTTGGGCAAGTCGAAAGCGCCGTTAATAATGCTGTTGCAATTTCAGGTGAAAAACGACCGCCATTAATTTTTACATTCGCTAGATTCACAAATTTAGTATTGGTTAGAGCAGTGAAGAAAGGACCCCAAAGTGGGTTCGTATAATTTCCTCCGGAGATAAAAAGTTCAAAGCGATATTTTGCTACTTGAGGATTGCGCTTTTGAATATTGGCGATGAGCATTTGCAAATCGTTATCATCGTATGCGGTATTATCATCTAAATGAATACAATCAACATGCATTATTCCCTTTAGTTCATATTGTTTAACCATGGCGCTATCATAAATTTTGCAGTGCCGGATTTCGATGTGATGGGTTGTAAATTGTGCAAAACTAATAGCAGTTTCAGTTGCGAGTTGTCTGCCTGAGAAAACGATATATATTCTATGTTCTTTTTCATCCGGTATACTTTCACAAAAAGCTAATACATTTTGTGCTTGGGCATCCGTTAATTCATAATCGTCGCCAAAATTAATCATAGCACTTAACGACGGTCTAAAGGCTGAAATAATGTCATCTAATGCCGCTTCATTTAATTTGCATCCAAAAGTGAGTGCGTGAATATGATCAGATTTCAGTAAGGAAATAATAAAACGTTTAGTATCTTCATCAGGATCAACGTTAATTGTAAGATGATAATGCATTTTATCTTTTTTGCGTGCATTAATGTATTCTGCTAGCCCCACATCCAGTTGTGTAGGAGTGACATAGTCTTCCTCTTCTTCATCTGTATCTTCATCACTTCGTTTTGGAAAACCTTGCGCATCTAGCTTCAGTTTGCCGGTTGCGATTAAATGTTTTTTATACTCCTCACTATTTTGTGCGGCTATCCATTGCAAGACAGTCGCATCGAATTGTTGCCTCCATCGTGCAATTTCTTCCGCTGAATACTGACGCGATAGATTTAAAGTTTGAATTTCAAATGGGTGAGCGAACACATCCGCTAAAAAAGTGAAAGCACCAGCCTTCTCTTCTGCCTCTACAGGTTGCGCTATCAAAACCCCTCTCGTGTCCGCCATCGTTTTGCTCTCGGTTGGTTTAATTTTGCACAATTATATAATTCTTGGGCTCTGAATGTATAGAACTAAATCTACTATAAAGTAACCTGTTGATATAATTGAAGTTTTTTTTCTTAAGATTTCCTTAAGGTTCATCTTTTATACTACCTCTACTTAATAAATAGGTATAAACATGCAAACACGAGCAGAATTATTTAATAAAATACAAGACATAACCCTCCCTCAAGAATTTGAGTTGGATTCTATTCGAGAAGAGAAAGAAAGTATTAGCCCGGCTGAAAGAGTTTTTGAGCAGGAAAAATTTCTTTGCGCCGCTTTGGCAAAAACAAAAATTACTGCACTACAACAACACCCAACAGTTAATATAAGATTGTTAACACAAGAACTCGAAAAGTATGAAGAATGGCTTGAGGAAAATAAAAAACGTTTAGCAGAATTAGCTTTGCCTGCTTACAAAGCGCGAGAATTACGTGAAACAAAAAAAGAACTAGAAGAACTTCTTGATGAATATCCCAAAGCGTTATGTTGCGAACTTGCACATTATACACCACCTGAAAAACCTATTCTCACTCGTACCGGTCATCTCTATAATTATGATGATTTAGTTCGAGCCTTAAACACAAATCCAAGAGATAGAGATCCCATCACTCGAGCTGCGCTGCAAATAAGTGAATTGTCTTATGAAAATGATCCACTCAGAAGAAATTTAAACGATCAAGCGATAAAAATTATTGCTGACCTAAAAGAAAAACATGCTGCATTAAAACAAACAGCAAAATCAGAAGACAGTCAGACTATTAAAGACGCCATTAAAAATTATCAAGACTGGGCTACTAAAACCTCAGAACAACTCGAAAAACTGAAACTTGAGATGCGAGAATTGGAAGTTAAAAAAAGACTACGTGAGATTCTTAATAAACAAGATGTGGTTAGTCTTTTTTATAGCGAGACTAAGGACCAAGAGGATCAACTCCTAGATGAAAAAAGAGCCGGATTTATTACTTCAGCAAATGGTGATTTTCGCGAAAGAACTTTTATTCGCTATAATACCCCAGACGAAACCCAAGCAGATGAAGTATTATGTAAAGTTATCCAAAAATATAATCAGAGACGAACCGATCTTGAAGAAAAAATTAAACAAGCAGAACTAAAAACTGAAAGCGCGATTCATCAAGAAATATTAGTGCATAACAGATTAAGCATAACCGAAAGAGAACGTATTAAAACCGGAATAGCAACTTTAGCAAGAACCCACTATAGATTAGCTGAAATGGGAAATGATATTTTCAAGGATAAAGTTAACGATGAAGCTAAGAGCCTTATCTCTCAGTTAGAAGCAGAAAGAGAAAAATTAAGAGACGTAAAACTCACCAATATAAAACGTCTGGGTGCTGCTATCGCTGCTTACAGAGAAAAACTTGAAAAGACGCAAAAAAGAATTAATGAAATTAAATTAGAAATTAAAATTTCTGAAGGTAAAGCCAGATTACAAAATCAACTAATTAATTTGAGCCACAACTTAAAAAAACTATGCCTTATTAATGATAGCCAAACTATTGCCGTTACCATTGAAGATGAAAAACGAGTACTATGCGATAGCAAAGCTGAACGTGGTGTTGTTATTAGTACAGAACTTTTAAGAGAAATTTGCAGAAAATTTAACGAAGAATACGCTCGTTTAAAACTAGAAATCGACCAATTAGCAACACCTGCCACACGGAACATTTCTGAAAAGATAGTAAAAATAAAAAGAGAGACTGAAGAGGCGCTCAATGAAGCCATCGCTCAAGCAAAAGGTATAGAACCCCTTATTATCCGCGATAATTTAAAAATTAATTGGCATAAAAAAGCGCATTTACTCTATTGGCAAAAACAAACTTGGCAAGGATTGGGTTTTTATAGCGCTGGGAATGAAATAAAATTAGATGGCGATACCTATCGAGTCCCTACTCGTGTTTATGAAATGATGCGCATAGCCGCCGACCCCAATTCTTATGCAGATCCAAATCAAAGCTTTAGCCAAAAATTAGATATTGCTAGAAGCCAACAACCCAGCTGGTTTAGCAATCCTATTTCAGGCTTACAACGACAACCTGATACCAGTCGTCTTTATGATGCAGCTAATAAAATAGAACAGCTAAAATTAGGCGAAGAGCCTGCTATTGGAAATCAAAGTTTGGCACGGGCTACAGCGATAACTAGAAGACGCATATAAATTTAACATTAATGAGGTATAAATATGAGAAGTGGAAATAGCGGAAACAATAATGATTCATTTACAAACAGCATGCAACAGGTTGCTGGGTATGGACTTACTGCATTATTCACTTTATGCAGTATTTTTTTCGTTGGTAGTGCGTTGGGATTAACTCCTTTATATGCAATAGGTGCCGTTGTTTGTTTTGTTGTTGCTGGCGGAGGAGCTTTATATACCTATCATAGATGTAAAAACTCCTCCTCTTCACGTGCGAACCAACAACAGCAAGGAGCACGAATCATTGGTGGAAATGTTGTGCAACCTCTAAATCTCAATCAGAATGATGAGGTGCTTCTAAAATCTGCATTTTTTAAAATCTATAAGGCCTTGCGTGACGGACAAAATTCTTGGTTTAAAAGTAATAAGTCACCTGCTTCATTTGAAAATGCTGAGGCTATTGCTTCCTATAGCAGAGATTATCCTAATAGTAGAACTGCTAAAGCTTTTGAAATAGCTAGAACTAATAATAATTTTAGAAACATGAGACCAGAGAATGTCGGTTTATTTTCAGCAGTATACCAATGGGCATATGCAAAAAGTAATAGCTGCTTTAAACGCTCTAAAGTTATTAACCAAACTGCCGAACAAATTGCCGCTGCTCCTGAAAACACCAGAACTGGCGCAATTAGAAAGGCGTTAACACAAAGGTAAAAAGTACTGAAAAAATGAGGGGTTTAATGAGTTACG
>JABDEM010000039.1 GCA_013287085.1 Gammaproteobacteria bacterium | reverse complement strand
CCAAAATTAAACGTATGCGCATTCGCATCATAAGTTGCATTCGCTGTGGCATTCGCATCGTTTTTGGTTAACTTAACTGCTGCTTGTTCACACACAGCAAATTGTAAGGTTTTTTGCATCACAATTTGGAATGCACCCGCAGGATCATTAAAACTTTCATTGGGACTGCCGGAAAAAATTTTGCCACCCCCTGCAAAATATCTCACGGCTGTGCCCCACACTTGATCCGCCATGCCTATGCCTTGCACGACGATCCACATAATAATGACTTGGATTGCACAATAACCACTGGAAGTCGGAAAAAGACCCGCAATACCCATTACCACGCGCAACGGCACCCATAAAGCATGCCATTTTTCACCTAAAAACTTACCTTCTGCTGCCGTTAACATAACCCCAACAACGGTAATATAGGCAACCATTAAGCTACCTACTGTTAGTAAAGTCGTATTAAAAGTATTAAACATTTGCGACAAGATCGGCACACCCGTGCCTGATAAAGCGACACCCACGTTACCAAAAATTTGTCCTATATAGCTATAAGATTGATCATTCGGTGCCCGCGTAAAAATATCAAGCATGGGGCTTCCCCTGCAGCCATTCGGCAAACGTACAGCCTAGTTTTCGGTGCTTAATTTGGAAATACCAAAAATGATATTTAAACGCGTGGGCTAATAAAACAAGACTTAAAGAGAGAGAAATAAAACTAGCGGAATAATGCTTCTCTGCTAAGTAAAAAACCCAAAGACCCAATAAAACCAGGCCTACAATGAGAAAAAAAATGGCGAAATTAAAATAGATTTGCTGGTTTTCTTGCACGCTTTTTTCGGTTAGACCCATACGAGCCAAGGCTTCTTCGAAAGTCTCGGTAACTTCTGCTTTTTCGGGATGAAAAAACCCACCAAATACGAAAGCTAGGTTTTTCCAGAGATACTTAGTCTGGGCTTTTACAAAATCATAGCCTAACCACCCGCGTGGGTTAAAAAAAGTCTTACGTGAGATTTTGATCGCATCTTTAAGTGGCATGACTTCTTCCCTATTGTTTCAGATTCTAGCATAACCTTCTTTTAGAATACGACAAAATCAGGTAGAATGGTTTATTCTTCCTAGGAAAGATTCTATGCCAAACCTTGATTTGCAAGCTGCACATGAATACTGGAAAGGTTACGATGATCCCATGATTTTTAGGGTCATTAGTTTTATGGAAACAGCCGAAAGCTGGACCTTGGATGGCAATCCTGAATTAGAACAAGCGATGAATGATTTAGGTAATCACTTAGAAAGCTTGGCTAAATTTGAATTAAGCAAAGAAGAACAATTTGTTTTATTATGCGCTCACTTAAAAACTTCCCGTATTCTCAGAATTTTACAAGCCGTTGACACTATAGAACCCGGCTCCGCTTCGCGTATCTTAATGTACGCTGAAGAAAACAATACACCTGAAAACCCAACCACTGAATTATTTCTACGTCGAAATATTGTGTTTGAACGATTAAGACTATTAGCACGGGTTTTTTCACCTGAACGATTTAATTTAATTTTAAAAGCATTGGAGCATGAAAATGTCTAAACGATTTTTTCTTATTATATTGGGCTGTTTAATAAGCTCGTTTGTATTAGCGCAACCTTTTTTCTTTGGTTCTACACCTTCATCTAGCGGAACAACTACCCAAAGAGTATCTCCCTCTGAATTAGATAAAAAAATTGCAGACAGTGCTGCGCAAAACCAAGCAGCGTTACAAGAAAATTTAAATCAACAACTTGCCAAAGTTCCACCGCCGACTATCGTTAAAGTCACGCCGTCTGGAACATCTCCTGCGCCGACCACAGCCAGCAATCCTTTTGCTCCAACTACACCAGTGCAAACCCCAAGCCAGCCCGTATATTCAATGCCAACTACACCTAGCGCACCACAACAAGTTTATACAGGCTTTGGCGGCAGCTCGAACACAAATAACAATAGCAACAGTAATACTAACAAACCGCAAAGCAGCCAATGGAATATTAAATATTAATTGAGTGAGGAAAACTAACAATGAACAAAAAGATCATCAGTGTTGGAATTGCATTTTGTCTCTTCTTAGTTGAGCCTTGCTATGCCGATGAAAACACGCCTATCTTGACGCAAATTCAAAACACGGTGAATACTATTTTGATTGATGTTAATAATATTCCCGCGCTTATTAATGATATTATCATCATGGCAAAAAGTTGGAATCAAACGACTGACCAGCACAGCAATATCGCAACGAACCAACCGAATTTTAGCAACTTAGCAACTGACTATAATGCTATTGGAACCAATCAAACCGCGCTTTCAACTAAACTCACCGCACAAATATTTGCAACTTGCGCACCGACCAATCAAACAGATTTAAATTTCAATACTTTTCTGAGCCAACAACAACCTGCGCAACAAGGCCAAGCACCAACTCCGCCTACTTCAAATTATTTAAGTTATGCCTCCGGCGCAAGTCTTGTCTATACTCAAGGAAGCCCACAATGGAATCCAAGCAGTTTCGGCAAACAATATACTAGTTTATATAATACTGTGACCGCTGTTGCATCCTACAACGCTTATATCTTAGGCAGTTTAAATAACCAACAAGATCAAGATACTCAACGCACTAGTCTCATTACGCAAGCAACCGGCACACAATGGTTTTCAGATATAGGTAGCGAATATCTAGGCTTAGTTTTACGCCAATTGCTAATGTACACTTCACAAATTTATGTGCAGTTAACGACGATGATTAAAATTCAACAACAACAATTAGCTGCACAAGCCATGACTAATACTTTATTACTCATCAATGCCAATTACGGCGTAGGCAATACGCTCACTTTACAGGCTAAAAACGCCCCTCCATCACCCGCTGGCGCCGTCGCAGCTTGCCCGACCTAGGATATTATGACAAAATATGCCAAAGAAATAAGCTTAGTATTAATAATCAAGTGCTTATTGATCTTTGGCTTATGGTTTTTGTTTTTTCGGCACCCAATAGAAGAAAAATTAAATGCTGACTCTATTGCTCAGCATATTATTAAATAATTAAATAATAAGAGTACAAAACGAAGAGATGAGTTTAAACCCCGAAGAAATAGCTCTATTTGATGAGCTAACACAAAGTTTAATGCAACGATTTCCTTTATTCTCTAAAGAACAAATTGTAGTACTTTATGAGATAGTTAAGAAATGTATTAGCGCTGAAAATACCCTGGATAGAGATCCTAATGCCGCACATGTTATCACCGCGGCTATATTTCAAGACCATGTTAATTGTGCGATTTATCATACTTTTGAAATATTAGAAGTGATTAATAAAAACACCGAACATCCTAGTATTTTCAATTCAAAAAATTTTACAGAAAACACTTATTTTTATTTTTTAGCCGCATTTGATTTATCTTTAAAGAATATTTACGCAGATACAGGAATTAAATCAGTTTATACTTTTTTAGCTAAACTCTTAAATATAGAAGAAGATATAGATACCTTAATACGTCATGAAGTATTCTTATCCGATAGAATTGGAATACCTATGTATCCAAGCGAAGAAATAGTTACTATTCATGGAAAAAAGGTATTAGACAAAGTACGAACATTCCCTGAATCTTATATCGATGCAACTCAACAAATCCATTTTCAGTTATCCATTTATATTGAAAAATTAGAAAAACAAAAGAAAAATGAAGTTGTCAAAGCTAAGTTAAAGCATGCTAGGCATATTGTTCAAATCATTGGGTCTAAGCTTTCAGAAAAAGATAAGCTCGAAAATACCCGCAATTATTTAACAGCCCCTATTCGAAATGAATTAGGTCAAGAAAGAGGATTTTGGCCTTGGTTATTTTGTTTTTTAGGATTTGAATCATTCTTTGGCTGTAAATCGAGAGGCAAACAGTTTTTATCCTTTTTTGATAAACAACAACTGGATTTAACTATTCAATATTCTGCACCTGTTCACGCATCTGCTCAATCAAAACCTTCAACTCAACAGACACGCGTGAAGTTTCGATATTAACGGATTTTGCGCCTAAGGTGTTGGCTTCTCGATGTAACTCTTGCATGAGAAAATCTAACCTGCGGCCGACTGCGCCGCCTTGTTTTAAGACTCTGTGGGTTTCTGTAATATGCGTGGTCAAGCGCTCGATTTCTTCAGCGACATCGATACGCTGCGCGATCATGACCATTTCTTGTTCTAAACGATTAGCATCTAATTCTAATTTGGCATCGAGAAAACGATTACTTAATTTTTCACGCTGTAGCCCCATGATTTCGGGTAAGTGAGATTTTACTTTGACTAATTCTTCTTCCATAGCGCTTAAACGATCGACAAATATTTTTTTTAATTCGGATCCTTCGCGAGCACGAGCTGCTAAAAGATCCGCGAGTGCTTTTTCCATGACTTTAATTAATTCATCTTGAATATGTTCTAAATCAAGCTCTTCAATTTGCAACACACCCGGCCAACGCACAATATCCATGGTGTTAGTAATAGCTTTATTATTTAAAGATTCAGCAATAGTGTCGTTTAGTTTACAAAGTTGTTTTGCTAAATCTAAATTGACATTCATCTCGGTATTTTTAGCATCATGGTGTTGATAGCGGATATAACATTCCACTTTGCCGCGTTTAATATGCGCGCGAATTTGTTCGCGTAAAGCGTTTTCAATAGGTCGTAAAGTGTCAGGAAGATGCACGCTTAATTCAAGATAACGATGATTGATTGAACGTAATTCGCAAATCACACTGCCCCAATTTCCTTGACCCTGGGCGCGGGCAAAGCCCGTCATACTGGAAATATTATGCGTCATTATAGACAAACTCTTGTGCGCGTTCGAATTCTTCAAACGTATTAATTTCTAGCGTTTTATTTTCTGTTAAACACACTTGAATGCGAAATCCATGTTCTAAAGCGCGTAATTGTTCTAAAGATTCTGCGATCTGCAAAGGGGTTTCGGGTAAAGTTCGATACTGTAATAAAAAATCTCGTCTAAAAGCATATACACCCATATGATGATAAACAGGTGCTTCTGTCACTTGACGAAAATAAGGAATAGGTGAGCGAGAAAAATATAAAGCATTGCCTTTTAAATCCGTAATCACTTTTACAATTCCAGGATCCGTCAGCTCATTTTTTTGGATACGCGTTGCAAGTGTTGTCATATCAGGAGTTTCACCTTGAAGATAAGGCGCTACTAATTCTTCTAACATACCCGGTTTAATAAAAGGCTCATCGCCTTGTAAGTTGATCACCACATCTATTTCGGGGAATTTTTCAGCGACAACCGCAACCCTATCACTACCCGTTGGCAGGTTAGAATCCGTCATGACTACCTCCCCGCCAATAGCTTGAATCACTTTCGCGATTTCTTCACTATCCGTTGCAACCACGACTTTGCTTAAGACTTTACAGCGGGAAGCATTCTCATAAACCCATTGAATCATAGGCTTACCTTGAATAGGCAACAAAGGCTTGCGTGGAATACGGGTCGATCCAATTCGGCTGGGAATCACACAAAGAATTTTAGGGGTATTAGATTTCATAATTTTCAAAGTGTACTTGAAATAAAGGGATTTTCAAGGTGTAATTGGCCCTTACTTTAAAGAGAGAATACCATGCGCCCAAGCAAACGATCCCCTAATGAATTACGTGACATCAAATTAACAAGAAATTACACCAAACACGCAGAAGGCTCGGTATTAGTTGAGTTTGGTGATACTAAAGTGATTTGTAACGCGAGTATTGTTTCGGGCGTTCCCCCTTTTTTAAAAGAAGCTAAAAAAGGTTGGATAACTGCTGAATACGGGATGCTGCCACGGTCCACTCATGAGCGCATGATAAGAGAATCCGCTAAAGGCAAACAAGCTGGGCGCACTCAAGAAATTCAAAGATTAATTGCAAGATCACTACGCGCTGCAATTGATTTAAGCTTGCTCGGCGAATTTACTATTACCGTTGATTGCGACGTCATCCAAGCCGATGGCGGCACGCGTACCGCATCAATTACCGGTGGTTGTGTGGCTTTATTTGATGCCATTGAATCCTTAAAAAAGAAAGGCAAAATCACTAAAAATCCTTTTAAACAATTAGTGGCTTCAGTGTCAGTCGGCGTCTTTCAAGGCACGCCTATTTTAGATTTAGATTATGCAGAAGATTCGAATGCTGAAACGGATATGAATGTAGTCATGACTGATCAAGGCGGTTTTATTGAAATTCAAGGCACCGCAGAAAAAGATATTTTTAGCCAAACGCATTTGAACCAAATGCTCGATTTAGCCAAAGTTGGCATAGAGCATTTAGTTCAAAAACAAAAAGAGGCTTTAGGTATTTAAAATCTTCTTCTAGGGCCGGAAAGTGTATCAGTAGGACGTGGAGCTGCTGCATCTGTCCCTGAAAATAAACCAATGCTACGGAGACTGGGTCGTTTCGCTGCCGCACCCATCATCTCCATGGCTTCTTCAATAGGAAAAGAACGTCTCATTTCTTGAGATATCGAGCCACTGACATCTGTGCAGTACTTGTTAAAAAGCTCATCTTTATTAAACTTCGCCATACTTACTCCTGACTTCAATAGTCCATATGTTGGTCTAAATATTTTTCCTTAACTCCGCATTTTTCCCACAAGAACCTGACAATCGTTTCTTTAATCACTTCCGTTGCAGGCCTACCCATTAAATCAAAATGCCAAAACTTAAAGGGCTTATGACTGGTATCCACTCTAATGAGTGAGCGTTGGTTGCCCATTTCATAAAGTATATAATGCACCTCGGATGAAAATTGAGGATCATTTTTAGACTTTTCTAAAAACTCATCTAAGACTCTTTCGAGTCCTTGAGGGCCTTCAGCCAAAATGTATTCTTTTTCCATAGTTCGTATCTAATGATAATTAACGAGTTACTATTATGTCTCTCTTTTTATCAGTTTAATACCCTAACCTTAAGGAAACCTTAAGAAACTCCCATTTCGTAATCAATTAATAATGGCGCATGGTCAGAAAATTGCTGTTCTGTGTAAATCGACGCCATTTTTACTTTATTTTTCAATAAGGGGCTAATGATTTGGTAATCAATTCTCCACCCTACATTTTTTGCACGCGCCTGGCCTCTATTTGACCACCAAGTATACTGATCGGGTTCTTGGTTCACTTCTCTGAAGGCATCCACAAACCCCATATTACCTAATAATTGATCCATCCAAGCGCGCTCTTCGGGCAAAAAGCCTGAATTCTTTTGGTTGCCGCGCCAATTTTTGAGATCAATTTGTTTATGGGCAATATTCCAATCCCCACAGATAATAACTTTTTGTGATGGGTTTGTTAAGTGTTTAGCATAACGATCTAAAAAATCGTACTTAATGGTTTGACGCTCATCGCCACTGGTTCCTGAGGGTAAATAAAGCGAAGCTACTTTAAACTCTCCTAAGTCCGCTTCAATATAACGACCTTCATCATCAGCAACAGACCAGCCTAGACCTGTGGTAATAGCTAAAGGTTTAGTACGACTATAAATTCCAACGCCACTATAACCTTTCTTTTGGGCGCAATGAAAATAACCGTGATAGCCTTCTAGATGAAATTTAGTATCATGCAAAATATCCTGTTGCGCTCTTATTTCTTGCACGCAAACCACATCTGCATTTTGTTTTGCTGCCCATTCAAAAAATCCTTTTTGGGCTGCGGATCGAATGCCGTTTAAATTAGCTGTTATGACACGAAACATTTTTAGTTACCTAATAAATTTTTTAATAAACCACCCGCTTTCTGTTTCACTCTTTCAATGGCTTTTTCTTTCACATTTTGAAACTCTTTAGAAGCAGCTTGTTGGGCTAAATTATTTAAATCTAATCCAATATTAGGATGAGTTAAGCTTCCCGTAATACGAATAGGAATAGTTATGCCATATAAATTCTTAATATCATTTTTCGTACTTTGTGCATCAGCTTTTACGGCGGTTTGTAAAGTGTAATTGATTTGTTGGTTAACCAAATCAATTTGACCGTTGCCTTTTGAAGTTGCTTTACTCGCACTCAATAGCAAATCATTATTGGTGACTACTCCTTTAGTTATAGTAACGCTACCCGTCAAACTCGAAAATTGTGTTTGATTGGTATCTTGACCAGACAGTGGTTGGCCTTTCACCGTGTTGTAAGCTTTTTGAATGAGATAACCTACGTCTAGGCCTTCTAATACGCCGTTTGAAATATTAAATTGGCCGTTACCATTCAAATTTTGTAAAAGAACTTTACCATCAGTCCCTGAGGTGGTCGTATGCAATTGAATATTTCCCGTACCTTTAATTTTATAAGACTTATTTTGTGCGCCTAAGTCTTCCACTAAAGGTCCTATTTGAACATCCGCTAAATTCGCATACAACGTAATACTAGGCACCGCCGCGCTTAAATTAACAACCGCATCACCATTTATTTTTCCTTGATAAAAATTCCCGGTCACATGATATAAGCTCAGCATATCATTCGCATAACGCACGGGTGCTGCAATGGCGGTAATTTTAACTTTATTAACCTGCATTAAATCCGCATGCATATCACCTTTCAGTGAAACTTTTTTAGAAGCAGTAGTCGCAAAATCAAAATCCCCGCTTAAGTTTTTGATCTCTGGATTGCTGATATCAAAAGGATTTAAAGTAAGCTTGCCACTGACGGTTTGATTTTGTGAGTTAATTAAAATATTACTATGCCCGCTTATATTGAACTCTCTCTCTTTATCAAGCGCATGAAATTTAAAATTAATCGGAAACGATTGATCTAACGCAACATCCTTAGCCGTTAAATTAAATTTATCTATCACTAATTTAGTTTGAGTTTTTTGGTTAATCCAATTAATTTTAGCGTCTATTACATCAATGGCTTTAATCGCAATCATCATGCCAGCTGCCGCATTACTAGGCGAAGTTTTAGCAGAGCCAGTTTTTAAATCCCCCCAATTATTTGTCCCGTTAGCATTAGTTATTAAATTTAACGTTAAGCCTTTTATCGTCATGCCACTGGATTCAATTTTAGAATGAAATAAAGGCAATAGCTTCACAGAGAGCGTTGCGCTTTCTAATTCTGCAAATAGAGTAGATTGAAACCCTGAGGGATTATTTAATATGACATGCCCTACTTTAATACCAAAACTAGGATAAAAACTCCAAGACAAATTCCCATCCATCGTAAGCTGTCTGCCTATATTTTTTTGCACTTGCTCTATGATTAAGGGCTTAAAACGATTAGGATTTACAAAAGTCATTAATAACGCGCCGCCTACTACAACGCATAAAATAATAACAACAATAAGACTTAAAAGGATTTTGATGAGCTTGGACATAAATACCCCCAGTTGAATGAGAGTATTATTAGGAAAATTGATGAACTATTCAATCTTTATGCGGCTTTATTTTAGATATTTCTTCTTCCATCTTTTTCAAAGCCTCATCCACTTTTTTTTGGGCTTCTTTTTGGGGTTTTTTGCTTAGTAAATACAGAGCGCCGACCCCGGCGACGGGTAGCACAGCAGGATATAATATCGCCACTACTACTGCCAACAAAACGCCCATAGCCACCACTACGTCTTTGACATCCCATTTATTGACTTTTGCTCTTACTCCCTTAAATTTTTCAGACCTTTGTTGCAACTCATTCCTGGGAAGATTTTTTTGAATAGCTTCATTCAAGTTCATCGCCACCAAACGTATCTCATCTTTCATCGAATCCGATAGTGTTTCATTCGCATTCAACGAGCGATAAATTCCTTCTGCGGCATCATTTGCTAATGTTTTAACTTCACTAACTGGCGCTTGTTTTTGTTCTGCTTGTGCTACTTGCGCCACTTGTTCCGCCATAGGAAATTTAGCTTTTATACGCGTTAAATCCTCACTATATTGTCTAATAATATCTAAATCAAAATAACCGCGAGGATTGGCTGCAAGTACGTCTAGTATTTGTTTATCGTCCTTATTTAATAATATATTGGGATTAGCTGTGCATAATTTTCTTACTTCATCTTCAAGCTTAGCTAAATCCATCGCTTCGTTAGTTATATGAAATTCTCCGACTTTACAAACTTGAAGTGCTTTAAGTAAAGTATTAGAAAATTGTGGGGAATCGTCTTTTAAGCGAAACCCGTCCGGAGTGTATTGATACTCCACGGTAATCGTGCCAGGAATAACATCATTGGGAGAGGCTAATCCGCTCTTGCTAGTTAAAATCGCTTGCAACCAAATATTTCCCTCATCATCTTTGATATAATTTAATATTGCTGACTTTGGTCTTTTATCGAGAACAAACTCAAATCCATAAAGACCTTGATGGTGCTTATCCGCTATTTTCTGAAACTCAGTTGGGTCAATTGATAAACTATTACAAAAAAATGATTTTACATCACCATAAGTAGTCTCATCAAAACGAATACCGTTTACAGTCACAGCTTCTCTTTCTATCTCCCCAATTAAGTCAGTGGGTGGCGCAACATTCCATCCCTTATCTTCTCTTTTTAAATAACTTAAAGTAGTAAGCTGACTATGGATTTGACAAGCGGTTACTGTATTAATATTAGATCGATCACAACAACTTGGCTGCAGAGTCATAAATTGATTATAAGCAGTCTCAATTTCTTCCTCGACAAATTGCACATATCCAAAATCGTCTGTTTCTACTGACATAAGCGCCTCTTTTTAATTCATTTTTATAAAGTATAGCTCAGTTATTGAATTAAAATTATGTGTGTTTTCAATCAGTTATTAAAGCGGGTGATGGGAATCGAACCCACGCCAAGAGCTTGGGAAGCTCCTATTCTACCATTGAACTACACCCGCGATTGCCCAGGGATTCTACTGAATCCCTGGCAGATTCTAAAGGACTTTTAACAAGTAGAGGTTTCAATCCCAACCATTGAAAACGCACGCTTTACCGTATTTAAATCATAATGATAATCGCGTGCTGAGCTCATGACACCACAAGCGGCTTCAACAAAATTAGTAAGCGGGGTCCAATAAAAGCGGTTGGCTTGGACCATGATGTCGAAGGCTTTTTTGGTATTCCAGCGCGGTGATGTCGCGATGACGTAAAATACTTTGTTGAATATTCCACTGGAGAAATGCGGATTTAACTCAGGGGTGAAATCTTTGATGTGGTTGATGGAGCAATTGTCACCCGGGAATTTTCCTTCGCAATCTTTGGTGGGCTCATCCAAATAACGCAGAGCTTTGCCGTCGGTTTTTAGAATTTCTGCGCCGATTTGCCAAGTGTTTTTTTGAGTGGCGTAATATTCTGCCGCTGCTGCTGCCATATCAGAAAAAGATTCGTTTAAGCCGCCGGGTTGATCTATGTATAACAAACCGGATTGTTGTTGGGTGAAGCCGTGACTGATTTCGTGTGCGGCAATTCCTAATGAAACTAGTGGATAAAATTCTTTTCCGCCATCACCAAAGGTCATCGCATAGCCATTCCAATAAGCATTACCTAATCTTTTGTGTACCCACATATCTAATACCATGGGTTTATTATTAATAGAAAGAGCTGGGATGCCATACCAGGATTGATACATATCTTGTATGACTTGTCCTGCAAAGAAAGCGTCATTGGCAGGAGAGAATCCGCCATTAATCGCATCAATATCGCCATCCCAGTAAAGATTACTGTTAGGTTTTTCGCATGGAAATTCTATGATGGCATAGCGTTTTCTTGCATCACGCACAGTGACTAATGTGTTTTTTTAAGAAACAGGTTTTAGTGATAGGGTCGCGCTCAATTTTTAATAAGGGGAAATCACCTTGCTTACCATCATATACATGCTTGCCGGTTTTTTTATTGCCACCAAATCCACCGGCCGTAACACTACTTAACGTTTGGACTTCATCCCATTCGCGATACACTTTGAAATTTAATGCATCTAAGATATAACACATACGTGATGGCGTTTCCCCATCATCGGTGGTCACCGAAAATTTTACTAACAAAGCCCAATGCGCATGGAAACTTTCATCAAGATAAACCAAAGCACTGACTTGGCCTAAAGAAAAATGCACAGGCTTGCCGATTTTATGTTGATAAGACTCCATCGCTATTTGTAGCGCGCTTTGATTGCCATCAATAAAACTTTGCGGCGGAGTTTTAAGATCTTGCGCTAGGGATGCATAAATTCTTCCATTTGCAGAAGTATTTTTATCACTATCCGAATGAATAATAATATCACCTCCCCAAACGGGATAACCCAAATAAGTTTGTTTTAATCGCATATGATCCGTTTGATTAAAATCTTTATCTTGATTAATTTTTTGTAATCCATAGGGAGCTTTAGGGTCAGTCAGGGAAAAAGTCTCAAGATAAGAAACCGGATAGCGGGGGAAATCAATCGGAACAGCGGCTTTGGTTTGAAAAGTTACCAAAAACAATAGCCCCAATAAAACAAATTTAAAACTTTTATGCATATGAACTCCTTTTTAGTTTAAAATGGCGAAATTAAAAAATTATGAGGACGGGTGTTTTGCAGACTTATCTCTTTTATGACATTGAAACGACGGGCTTAAATAAAGCATTCGATCAAGTATTGCACTTTGCGGCGATACGCACAGATTTAAACTTAAAAGAATTAGAACGATATGAACTCCGAGTTAAATTAAATCCGGATTTGGTTCCATCGCCACAAGCTTTATTGACACATCAGATTTCAATTGAAGATACACTGAAAGGGGAAACGGAATATAACGCAATAAAAAAAATTCATCAATACTTAAATGCGCCCGGTACGATTAGTTTAGGTTATAACACGTTTAATTTTGATGATGAATTTTTGCGCTTTTCTTTTTATCGTAATTTATTACCGCCTTACACACACCAATATGCTAATCAATGTAGTCGTATGGATATTTATCCTATGACTGTCATGTACTATCTTTATAAAAATAATGTTTTAACTTGGCCTAAAAATGCAAATGAAAAAATTTCGTTAAAACTAGCTGATATTAATGCTAGCAATCAACTGGTAGAAGGACGTGCGCATGATGCGATGGTTGATGTTGAAGCAACGCTTGCGCTTGCAAGATGCTTATTTAAAGAAAAAGAGATGTGGAATTATTTAAGCGCTAGTTTTAATAAAAAAACAGACCAAGAACGCATTTCACAACTTTCTCAGCGCGAAGCTTTATTAGTCGAAGGCATGTTTGGGCCTGATCAACATTACCAAAGCCCAGTTTATTTTTTAGGCTATCACCATCATTATAAAAACCAAAGCCTATGGTTATCGTTAGATATGCCGG
>JABDEM010000038.1 GCA_013287085.1 Gammaproteobacteria bacterium | reverse complement strand
TTTACGTCAGCCGGAAGCTCAAATTCCAGAGGTAAAATCAGCACCACCACCTTCTGTAAAAGTCGTGGAAGATGAAAAAGCCGTCTCCGGTCGTATTGAAAAAGTGAGAAATGATCTTCAAGCAATTATCGATACAAAGCCATCCTACAAAACAGCACCTGAACGATTACGCATGACTAGAGAAGCGGCTAGCGCCCTACTTAATTTGATCCAAAAAGGAAGACCAACACTGGATGAGCTTGATAAAAGTTACAAGAAACATAAGACTTTCGATTTTAATCCATTCAAGACCGGTTCATTGTATGAAATATATCGCGAATTAAAATCCATTGCTGAGCCATCAGCAAATACACCTAGACCAGGCAGAAGACCTTCTTAAACGACCAAAACTTCTTCTGAAACCCCATTTAGCCCACCCACAATTTCCCGCCAAGAATGCACTGGTAGCACAGCATCTTTTAAATCAATCAAACACTGCAAAATAATTTGTGCGATCTGAACATTAGTAATTAAGGGTATATGATGATCAATCGCCATACGACGAATAACAAAACCATCGGTTTGCGCTTGTGAGCTTTGACGGCTAGGAATGTTGATAATCACATCGATTTTTCGTTGGGAAATTAAATCTGTAATATTAGGATCGACTTTTTCACTCGCTTTATAGACAAAATAAGAGCCCACGCCATTTTTTGAAAGAAAAGAATGTGTGCCGCCGGTGCTATAAATTTCCCAACCGCGTTCTTCTAATTGTTTAAAATATTCTAAAAACTTTTGTTTATGAACTTCTGCTATTGAAACTAAAATACGTTTTCCTGGAATGGTTTGTTCAGTAGCCTGCCATGCGCGCCAGTAAGCATCATGTAAATTTTCACCTAAACAAGCGACTTCCCCAGTGGATGCCATTTCTACATGTTGTACGGGATCAGCGCCCTTCAAGCGTTGATATGAAAATTGCGGGACTTTAACACCCACATAATCTAACTGTAAGGTTTCATATTGTTCAGGAATATATTTATCTAACATCACTTTTGTCGCGATATCTATAAAATTATGTCCCGTTGTTTTAGATACAAAAGGGAACGAACGTGAAGCGCGTAAATTACACTCAATCACTTGGATAAAATTATTTTTTGCAATAAATTGAATATTAAAAGGACCGGTAATTTTTAAAGCGGTCGCAATTTGTTGTGTCATTTTTTTAGCGCGACGAATGGTTTCTAAATATAAACGTTGTGGTGGTAATACTATGGTCGCATCGCCTGAATGTACGCCTGCATTTTCAACGTGTTCTGTGATTGCTTCAATGACGATATCACCTTGATCGGCAACACCATCTACTTCTAATTCTTTCGCATCTAAAATAAATTTAGAAATTACAACGGGATGTTCAGGGGATACTAATGCTGCTTGTTTTAAATATTCTTCAAGCATCACATCATCATAAGCCACATTCATTGCAGCGCCTGATAAAATATAAGAAGGTCTAATTAAAACAGGATAGTCCACATCATTGGCAAATTGTTTCGCTTTTTCTAAACTCGTAACAGCTGCCCAAGGTGGTTGATCAATGCCTAATTGATGTAATAGCGCAGAAAATTTTTCGCGGTTTTCTGCATTATCAATTTCATTCGCAGAAGTCCCTAATAAATGAAAACCGGCTCGTGATAATGGAAATGCTAAATTATTGGCAATTTGTCCGCCGACTGAAACAATAATCCCGTGAGGATTTTCAAAATCTGCGATATCTTGCACGCGTTCAAACGTTAATTGTTCGAAGTACAATCGATCGGATTCATCATAGTCTGTAGAAACCGTTTCAGGATTTGAATTGACTAATATAGCGCGTTTGCCTAATTTTCTTAACGTTCGCAAGGTATTGACAGCACACCAATCAAATTCAACGGATGAACCAATTGCATAAGGACCTGAACCTAATACCATCACCGGTCTTTCTTCACTGCGTTCAATATCATGTTCTTGGCCATGATAAGTCATATATAAATAATTGGTTTGTGCGGCAAATTCACCCGCTAAGGTATCAATTTGTTTAACAAAGGGAACAATATTTGCTGATAATCTTAATTCTCGAACTTGTTGTTCGGATTGTTTGGTCAAAAGCCCAATGGCACGATCTGAAAAACCCATTTGTTTGGCTTGACGCAATAAAGTTGGTGTTAATGATTCTTTTTTAATTTGTTTTTCAGTTTGAGAAATATTCCAAATATGATCTAAAAACCAAGTGGTAATTTTGCTTAATTGATGGGCTTTTTCGACACTGCCGCCCTCTTTGTAAAACTGATATAAGGCAAATATTCGTCTATCCGTTGGATGTTCGATTTCATCTTCGGGATCTGGAATAGTATGCGGGTAATCACTTAAACAAGAAGCGCCTATATTTAACATGCCTACCGCTTTTTGTAAGGCTTCTGGGAAAGATCGACCAATTCCCATCACTTCGCCCACACTCTTCATTTCTGTACCAATGGTGCGATCGGCGGACTTTAATTTATGCGTATCCCAACGAGGAATTTTAACGACAATATAATCTAATGCGGGTTCAAAGAACGCGCAGGTTTTTTGTGTAACGCTGTTTTTAATTTCATGTAACAAATAACCTAAAGCAAGTTTTGCACCCACAAACGCAAGTGGATACCCTGTTGCTTTGGAAGCCAATGCGCTGGATCTAGAAAGTCTGGCATTCACTTCAATAACTCGATAATCCCCATTTTTAGGATTAATCGCAAATTGAATATTACACTCACCCACAATATTAAAATGACGGGCAACTTGAAGCGCCATCAAACGTAATTGTTGATGTTCGCGATTAGTAAGTGTTTGCGCGGGTGCAACGACTATACTCTCACCCGTGTGCACACCCATAGGATCTAGATTTTCCATGTTACAAATCGTTAAAGCACTATCTGCCGCATCACGAACAATTTCGTATTCGTATTCTTTCCAGCCTAATAAATATTCTTCAATTAAAATTTGGGAGACTATCCCTAAACATTCTTGCGCGCGCAGTGATAATTCTTTTGCGTTTTCAACTTTTCCTGAACCCAAACCGCCTAACGAAAATCCTGAACGCATCATAATCGGATAACCAATTTTTTCTGCGGCATTTAAAGCGTCTTGTACAGTCGTTGCACTAATGCTAATCGGAGATTTAATCCCAATTTTTTCTAAACCTTGTTTGAATAATTCACGATCTTCCGTTTGGCGGATCGAATCCGTGCTAGTACCTAAGACTTTCACTTTATGTTTTTCAAAGACACCATTACGTTCTAGATTTAATCCAAGATTTAAAGCGGTCTGTCCGCCAAAACCTAGCAGTACACCGTCTGGTTTTTCTTTAGCGATAATACGCGCAACGGTTTCAGGATTTAAAGGCTGAAAATAAACTTCATCCGCCATTTGGTTATCGGTTTGAACGGTCGCAATATTGGGATTTACTAAAACGGTTTTAATACCTTCTTCTTTTAAGGCTTTAATTGCTTGCGAACCCGAATAGTCAAATTCACCGGCCTGGCCGATACGTAATCCACCAGATCCGAGAATAAGAACTTTTTTGCCTTTAAAACGCATAACTACCCTTTTTGGATCAAATCATAAAATTTTTGAAATAACCACTCTGAATCCAAAGGCCCGGGGGCTGATTCTGGATGAAATTGCACGGCAAAAAATGGCAGGGTTTTATGTTCTATCCCTTCCACGCTTTGATCGTTTAAATTTTTAAATAAGACTTTCCAATCCGACGGTAAAGTAGAATCATCAACTGCATAACTATGATTTTGTGACGTGAGATAACAACGCCCCGTAGATATATCCATACAAGGCTGATTATGCGAACGATGGCCAAAAGGAAGTTTATAAGTTTTAGCGCCTACGGCTAAAGCCATCAACTGCGTCCCTAAACAGATACCAAACATAGGTTTTTTCTTGGTCATTGCTTTTTGCAAAATATGAATAGTCTCTTTGCAATGAATAGGATCGCCTGGACCATTAGAAATAAAAACAGCATCAAAAGGTTCTTCTGAAAAATCATAATTATAGGGAACTCTCTTAATGCGGATTGGGAACTTCATGAGATTACGGATAATGTTCTCTTTCATACCGCAATCTATCGCTATCACTAATTTTTCGCCAGATCCATAATTCTCAGGGGTTTTAATAGAAACTTCTTTAACCCAATGCACATCAGAAAATTCTTCAAATTTTTGGGGATGCTCGTTAGGTGGTGTGATAGCACCTGGAATAACCCCATGGGTTCGCAATTGTTTAGTCAGTGCCCGAGTATCAACGCCAGTAATATACGGAATATGTTGTTTGGCTAACCAATCGGAAAGAGAAGAAAGTGCTGTAGGGCTAGAATAACAAGGAGCTAATTCTGACATCACCACACCACTCACATGGGACTTTTTAGATTCCCAAGTCTCAGGACCTGAAACTCCATAATTGCCTATCAGGGGGTAAGTAAAAACAAGAATTTGGCCGGCATAGGATGGATCTGTGAGTGACTCTACGTATCCCACCATCCCTGTATTGAAGACTACCTCACCAAAATGGATGCCGTCCTGCTTAGCAGGCACTTGACCGTGAAATACCTCCCCGGTCTTAAGAATCAATTGGCCAGGTTTATGCTGCATAATTCTGTGATTTTTTTCATTTAATGATGGCGTATGTTTTAACATTATTGCTAAACTTAGTAAATCAATTTCGGAGAATTTTATGAAGGGATTTACATTAATTGAATTGTTAATCGTGGTTACAATTCTTGGAATTTTAGCCTTAGTAGCAGTTCCAACCTATCAAAGTTATACTAAAAGATCTTATTTTTCAGAAGTTATTCAAGCAACCGGTCCTTTCAAAATTGGTGTCGAAACTTGTTTCCAAGGAAAAGGGGGTACAGCAGCTGCTTTAACAGCTTGTGGTACCCCAGGTAGTTTTGGTATCCCTGCAAATTCAGGTGCCTCAGGTAATATAACCTCTGTAACTGTGGGTGCTAGTGGAGTCATTACCGGTACAGGGTTAGCAGCCACCACTGGCGGTGGAACTTATATTTTAACCCCTACTCTCACCTCAAATGGTGGCGGTAATAATATTCTTATTTGGACAACTTCCGGTACCTGCCAATCACAAGGAACTTGTTAATCTCCTCGTTTTTATGGGATCATGCGGGTTTTGATTAAATTAGAATAATTATGCAAATACCTGCGGGTAAATTAACCTTTTTCTCCCTGATGATGATCAACGTAATAGCCGTTGATAGTTTGCGCAATTTAACCGTGGGCGCAGAATATGGCTATGCTTTAGTCTTCTTTTATCTTTTGGGCGCTTTACTCTTTTTTATCCCTACTATTTTAGTTGCTGCAGAATTGGCCACGGGTTGGCCTAATACGGGCGGCGTTTATGTCTGGGTTCGGGAAGCTTTTGGCCCCCGCGCAGGATTTATGACGATATGGTTACAATGGGTTTATAACGTGGTTTGGTATCCTACGGTTTTTGCGTTTATAGCGGGAATCGCCGCTTACTTAATTAATCCAGCGCTGGTCAATAATAAGGTCTATATGTTGACTGTTATTTTAGGGGCCTTTTGGATCGCGACTTTTTTGAACTTTTTTGGCATCAAAACTTCAAGCATATTAAGCGCTATTGGCGCGATTTTTGGCACCCTTTTTCCCATGGTCTTAATTGCTGTTTTAGGATTTGTTTGGGTTTATAACGGACATCATAGTGAGATCCCTTTTAAACTTAGAAATTTTTTCCCTAATATGGGTGATTTAAGTAATCTTGCTTTTTTAACCAATATTTTATTTGGTTTAATGGGCATGGAAATGTCAGCGGTTCATGCAGGCGATGTACGAAATCCCAAAAAAGATTATCCAAAAGCTCTCTTATTTTCAGCCATTATTATTTTAACTACCTTGATTTTTTCGTGTTTAGCGATTGCCATTGTTATTCCCGTAAAAGAATTAAATTTAGTCTCAGGCCTAATGGATGCGTTTACTATTTTCTTTAAGACTTTTCATCTAGAAGCTTTTATTCCCATCTTAGCGATTCTTATTATTATAGGAAGCTTAAGTGGAGCAGCGGCTTGGATTATTGGACCTGCCAGAGGATTACAAGTCGCAACCGAAGATAGTGATTTGCCTAAAATGCTTAGACATTTAAATAAAAGAAACATGCCAACGGGCATACTTTTTTTACAAGGAATTATTGTTACACTTCTTTCTTTAGTTTTTTTAATTATGCCCAGCGTCAATAGCTCTTATTGGGTATTATCGAATTTAACGGCTCAGTTAGCCTTAATTTTTTATATTATGATGTTTGCAGCGGCTATTCGTTTAAGATACAAACACGCAAAAGTTGACCGCGCTTTCAGGATTCCTGGGGGTAAATTTGGGATTTGGTTGGTGGGAGGGGTTGGAATTATCACTTGTATCAGCGCTATTATTTTAGGATTTTTACCGCCTACTCAAATCGCCATTGGTAAAGTCGCAAGCTACGAAGCCATATTAATTTTAGGAATATTAATCTTTTGTGTTCCTGCATTTTTTATTCATAAGAAAAAAAGGATTTCATGAGTGCTTATCAAAAATTAAAAGGGATCTTTAAGCAACTTTCTGATTTAACCTATATTAAACATATTATGATTTGGGATGATGCAGTGATCATGCCAGAAGGCGCAGGTCAAGCTAGAGCTGAGGCGATGGGCACCTTTAGTTCTTTGATGCAAAAACAATTAATATCCAAAAAAAATAAAAAATTAATTGATGCAGCAAAACAAGAAACTGATCTCACTGCTTGGGATCAAGCGAATTTAGTTTTAATGGAAAAGAAGTATTTAAAATCAGCTTGTATTCCCGCAAAATTAACTGAAAAATTGACTAAAGAAACTTTTTTAGCGAGCCAAGTTTGGCGAAAATATCGCGCAGAAAATAATTGGCGCGATTTTATGCCTTATTTAAATCGCACGTTTAAATTAGTCAAAGAAGTGGCTAAAAGACAAAGTGAAGTATTAAGCATGAATCCTTATGATGCCATGATTGATGAGTATGGTTCGGGATTTAATCAAGCCAGCATTGATCCTATTTTTGCCGCCTTAAAAAAAGAATTGCCAATACTGATCGATAAAATACAACAAAAACAGCGTCAAGATACTATTACTATTCCTAAAGGCCCTTTTAAAATCGACCAACAAAAAGAATTAGGTTTAAAAGTCACAGAATTATTACAGTTTGATTTTAAAATAGGTAGGCTTGATGTGAGCCATCATCCTTTTTGTATAGGCGCACCCACGGATGTGCGCATTACCACTCGCTATAATGAAAAAGAATTTCTTTCATCAATATTAGGTATCGCCCATGAAACTGGGCACGGGTTATATGAACAAGGCTTTCCACGCGATTGGATGGATCAGCCTGCTGGCAGACAAACCAATATGGCGGTTCACGAAAGCCAATCTTTATTAGTAGAAAAACAAGTGGCTTGCTCAAAAGCTTTTTATGAATTTTTAGGGCCGCACATTGAAAAACAATTTGGCAAAGAAGATTCGCTGTCTGCACAGAATTTATTTAAAGTCGTCACGCAATTAAAACCTAATTATATTAGAGTCGATGCAGATGAAGTGACTTATCCTTTACATGTCATTTTACGTTATGAAATTGAAAAAGAATTATTTAACGATGAAATTACCGTAAAAGATCTGCCTAAGCGTTGGAATGAATTGATGTTGAAATACTTAAATCTTTCTACCGACAAAAATTATACAGATGGGGTCATGCAAGATATTCATTGGCCTTGGGGTGGCTTTGGTTATTTTCCTTCTTATACCTTAGGAAGATTAATGGCAGCACAATTTTTTGAAGCTTTTATTAAATCTCATCCCAACTTTTTTGATGAATTAAAACAAGGTCATTTTGGAACACTTAAAAAATGGTTGAGTGAAAATATTTATTTAAAAGCCTCTTCTTTAACGCCAGAAAAATTATTACAACAAGTGACTGGGAAACCTTTGGATATTCAGTATTTTATTGAGCATGTTAAACAAAGATATTTAAACTAAGGAAAGCTACCCATGATTGATTTTTATTATTGGACGACTCCTAACGGACATAAAATTTCCATTTTTCTGGAAGAAGCTGGTTTAGAATATAGAATTTTTCCCATCAATATTGGCAAAGATAAACAATTTTCTCCTGACTATTTAAAAATATCTCCCAATAATAAAATTCCTGCAATCGTTGACCCATCACCAAAAGATGGCTCTGGTCCTTTATCATTATTTGAATCCGGCGCAATTCTTTTATATTTAGCAGAGAAAACAAATTTATTTTTAGCAAAAGATTTGCATAGTAGAAATGAAACTTTGCAATGGTTGTTTTGGCAAGTGGGCGGGCTTGGGCCTATGGCGGGTCAAAATGGTCATTTTTCAAGATTACCAGAAGTGATTCCTTATGCGATCAATCGCTATGTGAAAGAAACGACTCGCTTATATAGCGTCTTAGATAAACAATTGGCTAATAGAGAATATATTGCAAAACAATATTCTATTGCTGATATGGCGTGTTTCCCTTGGATTGTGCCTTATGAAATGCAGCAGCAGAATTTGGATGATTTTCCGAATTTGAAGCGATGGTTTTTGATTATGAAAGAAAGACCCGCTGTGCAGCGGGCTTATGCGTTGGCTCAGAAAATTAATCCAAAATAGCTTTTATATCGGCCCCCGCAACAGGTTCGGGGTGACAGTTTGGAGTTGGTGCGCAGACTGCCTGTTAATATGAGACATAAATGATAAATGTCCGGGAATAGCAGGAAGCTGATTTTCCTCCTCCGCAAAAATGTCCGTGTCATCACTCATAGGGGGGCTTGGATCTCGTACATTTTCTAAACCTGTAGGTTCAAAAGGTAAGGTCTCTGCTGATAGCAAAGTATCACTTTCATAGGCTGCAGGATTATTTACAATTAACTCCGCAAGTTCATGCGCTAGCTTCTCGTTTTCTTGCTCTTCTGGACTCACAACATCAGCAGCCGCTAAAACAGGACGAAACCGCGATATTAACACGGTATAAAGTTGGTTTAGCAAATCATAAGTAGTCTGTTTTTGCTCTAACGACAAAAGAGGAAAAGCGGAAGATTGGGTAAAGTGGAATAATCCCCAATAACTGTGACTTAAAATAACCGTATCATCAACGTGATTTAACACTATATTACCCGCGTGGGCTTGGGATTGCATATTTTTCTCCTCGTTTTAATTTTAAAATCTTTTTACATAATGATGGCAATAAGGCTCTTTGGCCGTTTTTTTATAATAATCTTGGTGATAAGCTTCCGCAGGCCAAAATGGTCTAACGGGTAATAGTTTGGTTGCCACAGGGCCTATTTTGTCTTGTAATATTGCTATTAATTTTTCGGCAATTTTTTTCTGATTTTCATCATAATAAAATACTACACTTAAATATTGTTCGCCTAAATCAGGGCCTTGACCATTGATTTGCGTTGGATCATGAATTTCAAAAAAATATTTTGTAACATCGAAAAAATTTAGTTTATTAATATCATAAACCACTCGAATCGCTTCATAATGCCCAGTATCTCCGGCGCAAATCTCTTCATAGGTCGGACTTTCTTTAGTGCCGCCCGTATACCCTACTTCTGTTTTTAATACTCCCGGTAATTTTTTAAAATAATGTTCTACGCCCCAAAAACAACCGGCGGCAAAAATGGCTTCTTCCGTATCGGTTACTTCTAAATCCGGCACAAAATCGAGACTGGCGGAATTCACACAATGTCTAAGATTTTTGTCCGTTATTTTTTCGCCTATAAATACATGCCCTAAATGACCCTCGCACCTTGAACATCTGATTTCTGTTCGCTGGCCATCTGGATCTGGCACACGTTCAATGGCGTCCTTTATTTCATCATCAAAACTTGCCCAGCCACACCCCGAATGAAATTTTGTTTGTGAACGAAATAGTGCAAGACCACATTGTCTACACAAATAAGTTCCTGCTTCTTCTTTATCTGTATATTCACCAGTAAAAGGATATTCCGTCGCTTGATGACAGATAACCTCATAAACTGTTGGCACTAAGCTATTTGTTTTCAATAACATATTGTATGGTCTCACGTAATTGTTCATCACTGCATTCAAAACACCCACCACGAGCGGGCATTGCCCCTACGCCCGTGATGGTAATTTTTAATAAAGTATCCATTCCCAGTTTACTCCTCGCATCCCAAGCTTTTTTATCACCTATTCTAGGTGCATTCACATCAATGACTGGGTTTTTACTATGACACGATGCACAAAATTCTTTAAATATTTTCATTCCCGCTTGCTTGTCCCCTTCTAATTGTTTCACAATAGAAGTAGGATAATGAAAAGTCTGAATCTCATTCACCTCTCGACTATGAAAATACAACGAAACTGAAAATCCGAGTAGGCCACTTAAAAATAAAACAAAAATGACCCACACGCGTTGGTTTTTCATTTAGGCTGCAATAATCGCTTTATAATCTTTTATCATTTGTGGTGCTTCATGCGGGAAGGAAAAATAAGCCTGTAATTTTCCATCCGGATTAAACAATAAAATTTCAGCGCTATGATCAATATTGTAACGATCTTTGCCTTTGCCGGGTGGCATCATTTTAACAACGGCAATATTTAATTGTTTTTCAAGCGCGGCTAATTCTTCAATTTCAGCTCGTGCTCCTATAAAGTTAGCATTGAAAGAGCTAACAAAGCTATTGATGCGCTTGATAGAATCTCTATCAGGATCTACCGAAATAAATAAAACTTGGGGCAATTGATTCTCTGATAAATCTTTTTGTAAAGATTGGTACATTTTATTTAATGCAGATAATGTCGTTGGGCAAACATAACCGCAGTTAGTAAAACCGAAAAACATCATCGTCCAACGACCTTTGAGATTTTCTTTAGTAAAAGCATTGCCTTTATTATCAGTAAGATTAAAATCAGTTATCTCTTTTGGAGCAGGTAAAAACACTCCGTCAATTTTCACTTGGGCACGCGCATGATATTGTTGCTGAGGTTTGATCACACCAAAATAAATAACAAAACCTACAATGGCTGCAACAAACAGCAGTAATAGACCAATTAACTTACCATGACTTCTTTCTTGCATAACTCCTCCCGTTAATAATAGTAATGATCAACCAATAAAAATAAAAATAATAAACCTAAATAATAAATAGAGTATTTAAAAGTTAAAATGGCATATTCTCTTTTATCACTCAATAATAAGCGCAGCACATAGAATAAAAACAGTAAATTCGCAATGCTAACACCCACCAAATAAATTAACCCAGACATTCGAATACAATAAGGCAGTGTAGTCACGCAAATTAATAAAATCGTATAAAGCACAATATTTAATTTGGTATAAGCAATACCGTGCGTATGCGGCAACATGGGGACTTTGGCTTTAGCATAATCATCATAGCGATAAATGGCTAAAGCCCAAAAATGCGGGGGAGTCCAAACAAAAATAATTAAAACTAAAAGTAAAGCTTCGGGACTAATAGAACCTGTCACTGCAGTCCAACCTAACAAAGGCGGAATGGCTCCCGCAATGCCGCCAATCACAATATTTTGCGGAGTCGCGTGCTTTAAATAAAGCGTGTAGCAAACCGCATAACCTACTAAAGATAAAAAGGTTAATAGGGCAGTAAGTTTATTAATCATAAAAAATAAAATAAGCATGCCAAGAATGCCTATGGTTGCAGAAAAGATCAGGCAATTCTTTGGCGTAATTCTTCCTTGGGCCATCGGTCGTTGTAGAGTTCTACCCATCAATTTATCAATGCGAATATCAGCCAGATGATTTAAGGCTGCAGCAGATCCTGCAACTAAAGCAATCCCTAAATTACCAAAAATAAGCGGAATAAGTGGCACAGAATTTGAAGGCGCAAGACACATGCCAACGATTGAAGTTAATATCATTAGCATAACAACTCTTGGTTTACAGAGTGTTAAATAGTCATTCATTCTGATGCCTTTAATTTAAAAATAAATGAAATCATCGTCAGCAATAATAATGCTGCGACCAAATTATGACTGACGGCGGTAACTAATGGCAATTTAAATATCACATTCGCGATCCCAAGGCATAACTGAATGCTTAATAACGCCAATAAAATAAAAAGTGAGCTCATGATTTTAGGATAATCTTTTAACTGGAAAAAAGAAAATAGGGTCAATAAAAACAAATAGATAGTTAAAACCAAAGCCCCTATTCTATGGGTCATTTGAATCGTTTGGCGTATCTCAGTTGGCATGCCAACCGGGGTAAGTAAATGATAGGCTTGTTTAAAATAAAAAGTCATGTCGGGTTGATTGTTTTGACAAAACGGAAAATCAGGGCAACTTAAAGAGGCGTAATTAGTACTAGTCCAGGCGCCCAAGCAGATTTGCACTAAGATGAGAACCAAACCTAAAATGGCAAAGGGAAATAATAAAGAAACATTTTTTTTCACGCGAACGATGGGAGTATTATTGAGATAAACTGACCAGAGGGTTGCTAATATTAAAAAACCGCCTAATAAATGTTGTGTCACAATAATGGGTAATAATTTTAATGTAACGGTCCATTGTCCAAGCATAATTTGATAAAGAATTAATAAAATTAATATCAACGCTAAAAAAATATTAATACGCTTACGTAAATCTTTTTTAAACAGAAAAATTACAATAGTGACAATCAACAAACTTAAACATCCCGCAAAATATCGATGAATCATTTCAGCCCAAGCTTTATAGCTATCGGTAGCTTGAACCACCCAATGACCATAACAACCCGGCCAATCAGGACAACCTAAACCCGCATCAATAAGCCGCGTGAAAGCACCTAAGGCAATCACACCAAAAGCAAAAAAGCAGGCACCTAAAGCTAAACGTGAGACTAAACGTTGGCTATCCAATTTGCGACACCTCTAAAACGTGCTTCAAGTCTTTTAAAATATTCATAGGATCGGTATCACCAGGGTAAAACATAAACAAATAACCTCTAGGATCTACCAAATAAATTTTATTTTTATAAGGTTCATGTGTGCGTATTTGCTTTTTAAAATCATGTAAATTTTTAATATCACAAGCTTGATCGACCGATAAGACTAAACTGACACGATCCGCATCTTTTCCTAAAGCAATACGCAGTTGATGCAAAACAAACATGGTTTTATCACAAGTTTCATCGCAGCAATTTAAGGGGGCATAAACAATTTTCCAGGTTTTATCTTGAGAAAATTCAACCATCGGAATGGGTGGACTTACAAACTCACCGTGATTAGTGGTCTTTAAGGGAATTTGGTCATGAAAATGGTATACCACCCAGCTCAGTATAATGGGCAATGCTGTAATTAATCCCAGTAAAAAAATTTTATTTTTCATGCGTGCGACCTCGGCAAAAACAAACGTATCCAATCATAGTAATGAGTGCAAATGAAAACCATTGCAGCGCATACATAATATGCCGCGATGGTGGCATCGTTATAGTCAAATTTGAATCCAAGCGCAAAACATAAGGATAAAAAGCGTGATGCAATACTTGACTCACGTCGTTTAAATCCATCTTCTGCAAAACTAAAGGTCTTTTATGCGGCTCAAGAATATTATTCCCCAAAATAAACTGGTATTCGGGTAGTTTAATATAACCTTTTATGGTTTGTTTGCCCTGAAGAACATGAGGCTCCTCTTTTTTCACTAATCCACGATCGACTAATAATAATTTATCTTGATCTGAAACTTTTAACGGGGTAAACATTTCAAATCCATCGGGAC
>JABDEM010000037.1 GCA_013287085.1 Gammaproteobacteria bacterium | reverse complement strand
GCGTTATTTTTAATGGGCTTGTTACAACGGGTACCCATGAAGAAAATAGCAATTGGAATGGAATGTTTCATGAAAAGGATAAAGACGCAAATGATTCTGCGGTTCCAACAACCATTATAAGTCCATCCGGTGATATTACTGTTGAAACACTAGCCGATATTAGAATTTCAAATGCTTATATTTCAACAAGCGGCCAACTAAAACTACATGGCAAAAACGTAATAGTGACCCAGCCTATTTTACATAGCCATACTGAAACTACTTCTTATGAGTTAGGCGTACAAGGTCCCTCATTACCCCAAATGAATATAGCCCCCGTACAGGCGGATGTGCGCGGATTATCTCAATCGAAAAATGCCACGGAAACCGCCGCCAACGCCTGGAATTTAGGCATAGATGGATTAAACACCGGTAACGCATTAATCGCCGGATTGCGAACAAACTCAATTGGAGAAGCATTATTCCAAATGTCCTCCACCAATTTAGGATCCGTATCTTTAACTAGAACCAACGTAGTTACAGATTGGCAAAGCACGCCAACAAATACAGGAATTAAAGTAGGATCTTTAGAAATTAAAGCAGAAGATGTTTCTTTTGAAAATGCAGTGAATGTGAGTGTCGCAGGAGATGCAGATATTCATGCTAGAAGGTTTTGTCAGCGGGGTGCGGATTTACATAGTTATCAGAGTGTTAATCAAGAAGCAGTAAATGTTGGTGTAAGTGCGGTTGGTGACGTTAATGCAGGAGCGAGCATTAGCGGAAGTAATAGTGAGTCCACAGTAAGAGAAAATCAACAATTCACCGCAGGTCATTTAAATGTTGATGTGGAAGAATGGGCTATGAGAAATGCAAATGTTAATACTGAATTACTCACAGGACACGTGGGTCACTTATCAACGACTTCAGAGACAAGCACCAGTAGCGGAGAAGGATTTTCTGTTCAAGCAAATACCAATGGCAATGTAGGATTTAACCATTCAACTAACCACTCCGCATTAATCCAAACACCTACTGGTATTCATGCCGGAAGCAGCACTTTGGAAGTAAAAACAACCGATATGACTGGCGCTACATTTATAGTAGATGGAGCAAATGAAACCAAGTTAGGAGAAGTTCACACAACATCTGTCCCTGAATACAGTAGAAGCAGCTCGTTCGGGGTCGGCGTAAATGTTTATGATGCTACCAATACAGGAGGCGGAAGAGAATGGTCTCTACCTCTTCCAGTCGCAACTTTACAGAGAGGCGCAAGCGACTTGGAAGAAAAACAAGTATCTACGGCCTATAGTTCAGAAGGTACGCCTTTTCAAACTACATCTGTAGAGGGTGAACTGAATACTGCAAGTCCGAATGGTACTCAAGTAAGTCGTGATTTTAGTACTAATTATGCTGTAGAAGTTCCGATTCCAGGCCATCTTTCAAGAGGACTTGCACGAATCGGAGAGAATGCTAGATGGGCTGGAGACCAGCTTCGCCAAGCGGAGTATGCAAATGAGTCAGAGTTTAAGGATGCAGAGGTGGAAGAGCCACAGCAGCCGCAACAAAGTCAGTCGCAAGATATGAGTGATGTTCAGGTGGTAGATAATGGTGAGGATAATGATGGCGATGAAGTTTTTGATGCAGACCAAGTTATAGATGAAGAAACAGAGCGAGAAAGGCAGAGTGTTCATCATCAGCCTGCTGCAAACGATGAACAAAAGTCTGCGCAACAAGATGATGCAATCGCAGCAGCGGAAAAAACTCTAAAAACTGTTCGCGATGGAATTTCGCAACCAGCAGAAGTTAGTGGGGATCAGTTTAGTATGTTTTACAGAGACGGTCGCGAACCAACTTCAACTGCTCGCCAGCGTCGTCATAGTGCACCTACATTATTTAGGGCAAATGAAGATAAACAAACTGAGCAAGAAGCTAAAGATTCAAGATTGGTTAGATGGCTTGTTAAGCACGATATCGGAACCTCAGATTGGCAAAAGAATAAAGCTTTTGCATTCTTAGTTGATCAGGCCGATGAAATAAATCAAAGCCGTGAAGATTTGTTCCATGGTGCTACAATGCAACAAAGAACTAAAGGGTTTTTAAATAGTTTGCTTATTGCGGGTACGGGGGGAGAAGGGTTTGTTGCAAAAGAGGTTACAGAAAAAGTAGTTGAAGAGATTGGCGAAGCCGTTGCTAGAAGATCAGGTTTAGAAGCGACAACCGAGACTGTCTCTGTTGTAGGAGCAGAATCCAAAGCTGCAGCCGGAGAGGTGAATACTCTTGATAATAGCGCTCATAATCGTACAATACATGAAACATATAAAGGTGAGCTCCGACAAAAAATGGAAAAACCTTTAGTGCAAGACCAAGATTTACAACATTTAATAAATGAACTTTATAGACCGAATGCAGAAATTGGTAGCGGGAGTACTGCCGATGCTATTCGTTATGAAATTCAGACTGGTAACCAAGTAAAGGATAAAATCCATTCGCAAAAAGGGGAAGATTCTATTCGAGCTTTAAATAAATGGCTCAAGAAAACCCCAACTGCTTCTCATGGAGATAAGGCTGCCGCAGAAAATATAATTTTGGATTTAAATAATGCTTTAAGGAGTACGAAACAATGGTTACCGAAGAACAGGTTATGAATTTAATTTTACAAAAATTTCCTTCCTTTAATGATGCTTGGGAAAAACATTTAGCATGGTGGGAAAACGATAAACCTGGTTTATGTAACGATATATCCGTATTTTCTCGTTATGTAATTGAGTTGATACAGAAGGGGGAAAGTGAAGAAAAACTAAAAGAAATTTTTACATTTGTCGAAAAATTAATGAATGAAGGTTCCCAGAAAGTACAAGAAGCCGTTGCTACTTGTTTTTTAGAAAATTTAATTAACGCTACTTCTTGGGAGACTATTTCACCTGCTTCATTTGTTAATTTACTGGGCCCAGAATCGAAAGAATACTGCAAGGCTTGGGATGAATTTACTAAGGTAAAAACAGCAGGCTTATGGGATGATAAAAAATAATAAGCTAAAGGAGAATGGGATCAAGTACAAAATTGGTAGGTAGGAAGTAATAAATTAACCTATATCATTTTGTACTTGATCCCTTTATCTTATCTCTCAGAATTATGCCAAAAAATGAGTATGAAAACATCAGATTAATAAATATGCGAAAGTAAGGGGAAAATATGGCTAAATTAATACGACAAGAGCCTGAAGATAAGTTTAATGAAGAAAGAT
Organism: Gammaproteobacteria bacterium; assembly: GCA_013287085.1. Classification (GTDB taxonomy): domain Bacteria; phylum Pseudomonadota; class Gammaproteobacteria; order DSM-16500; family DSM-16500; genus JABDEM01. The sequence goes on along the minus strand of JABDEM010000037.1, from coordinate 11,550 downwards.
ATTATTGGTTAGTTGCGGAAAGATTTGAGGTGATAGTATACATGGGGAATAGCAACTCTTCTTTTTTTATTAGCGACAAAAAGAATGAGATGAATTCTTCAGAACTTACAATAAAAATAGCTAATGAATTACAATTATATGATGAAGAAGTAAAAATAATACCATCTATTGATACTTGTGGGATCACGGTTCCAAAATCACATAATGATAGAATCTTTAAATTTATTGAAAATTATTTACTGGAGTTAATAAAATAAAGATCAGATATTAACGTGCATGGAGAACTGGTGGGGTCAATTAAGAACCTAATTACGCTTGGCGGGTAATTATAAAGGAGAATGAGGGTCAAGTACAAAATTAATATAGGTTTAGGAAATAATAAATTAACCTATACCAATTTTGTACTTGACCCCTTTATTCACCAAATCATATTCTGGTAAAAGAAGACGCAGGAAAATCAACTTTAATAGAAGAGTTTCCTTCATGGTACTCAAATGAGATTAGGTATAATTGGTAAAATATCCCAACAAGAAGCTGAAGTACATGTAAAGGATTTTATGCTCAGACATTCTAAAATTTTAGGTTTGAATAATCCAAATGATCTAAGATTATTAGAACAGCTTAAAATTAAAGAGACGGAAAGATTGGCACAAATGTCTCAAAGAAGGTTGAAAAGATGAAAATTGTTTGTGAAATGCAAATAAGCGAATATTTTAAGTTATCTTCAAATCATATTGCCTTAGTTGGAAAAATAGCACCTGATGGACCCCATGATTTAGTGAATTGTAAAGCTGATCTATATGTAAATGACCAGAAAATTAAGACTATAAGTATTATCGGTGAAGATCGTCTTATTCGTGTTGATAAAGAAAAAAACCAAACTAGAAGATCAATTCTAACTGTTGACAATGTTGTTGAAGATATAAAATTATTGCCTAATATAAAAGTTACCTTGGTGCTTTATAGATAACTGAGAATATGTGACCCCCGGGGTTTTGTTCTGTTAAATGAGAATTAATTAAAAATTACTTAAAAATTACTTTTTAGAAATAATGGGGTCATATCTCATGTTGTAATAGGTTTTACTATTGCATAACTTGTTACAACATGAGATGTGACCCTAAGTCTCTCTTGGAGATGATTTGATTTTTGTAAGAAATTCTCAAGCAAAAAATGTCAGAGTATTGCGCGAGGAATTATTGCATACTCACCAGCAAAAACCCGGTTTCGCAATTACCCACCTAACTCAGGCAGAAATTGACGTTCGAGAGAAAATGATATCAAATGGGAGTAAATGGGGTATTTCGCCTGAAGAAATCGAAGAGATAAAAAATGAAGTTAGTGTAATAAAATCAAGAGGGAGATATTAAAATGAAAAATCCATTGCCTGATTCTATATTAAAAAAATACCCGCAAATGGTACAAATTATTGAAGCCATTGAGGAGTTTAAAGATTCTAAAGATCAAAGTGTCAAATGTACTTATTGCAATAATTTAATAGAAATCCAAGAAGACTTAGCAATAGGCTATCTAGAAACAAATTGTAAATGTGGAAAGAGTAAATATAGAATGCGTTGGGATCTATTTGATTAAAAATAAAGTTGGTTAAGTGAAAAATGAGTGTCGGTTGTTATTGTGTTGTCTCTTTTATTTTTAATATATGTTGAGGAAAAAATTATATGAAAGCAAATCATCTTGATTCGTTAGTAGATTTGATGAGGTCTGTGATAGAAGAAACCGGAAGCAATAGAAAAAATATTTCTAACTCTCAACATGTTGAGAAATATCTAAAAATTTTTTTAGAATGCGTCGAAGAAAACAATGGTGATCCTTTGCATCACGATATTTTTGGTGAAAGACTTTGGACAAAGTTAAGTAGAAATGCAAATAATCATAAGTTAGATGCTGAAGAATTTATGAATACATGGAACGGTTGGGTATATTTGTATCGATATTTGAAAATGAAAAATAAACTCAGATAATCGATAAGTACACAAAAGGATCAAAGAGGTCAAGTGTTAGCTATTGGGTATTTAGATGATAATCTTTGCGCCTGGCCAATGCTAGAACTTAAGAATAAAATAGCAAAAAAGTAATTTGAAAACCAAGGGGTCAAATATCAAATTGAAATAGGTTGTATATTTTAATGAGCTCAAATTTCCTAAAAAAAGTAACTATATTTGCCAGACGCGCTCATGACAGCATCAATCAGAGAAGAAAATATTCTGATGAACCTTATTACGTGCACGTCGAAAGAGTCGCAAAATTAATTTCAACGGTAACAGATAATGAAGAAGTAATTGCCGCAGGTTTATTGCATGATGTATTAGAAGATGTAGCGCCGCATAACCCAAATTATTGTGCGGAAGTTATAAGAGATAACTTTGGGGATAGAGTATTAAAATTAGGAGAGAAAAGGTGTCAAGTATCAACATAGAACATGGTAACTGAACGTTCTATGTTGATACTTGACACCTTTGATCCTGAAGTATGATATTGTTTGCGTAATTTTAGAAGCTTTTTAGATCAAAAAGGTAATAGAAGGTAATAGGGCCAAGTACAAAATTGGTATAGGTTGTTATTTTGGGAATAACTTTATAAAAAACTATAAAAAGATAGTGGGAATAAAAAAATGATAAAAGAAAACCAAGATGAATTAATTAGCAATGCAATAAATGATGTTACTGAAAAACTGAGTAAGGTCTTATTAAAAGAATTTTTAAAATTACCGGATAATTTACAGGTGAGTATCGTGTTGATTAAATCAGCTCAATTGCTGCTCGCCAATATATTATGTCAGGTGACAACGAGCAAAGAAGAATTAGAAAAGATTGCGGAGATTCAAGGAAAAGAAATACAAGAGTTAACTTTAGATTGTGCTTATTCGGGATTTTCAGATAAATTTACGTTGGATAAACATTAATAGATCAATGGGGTCAAGTATCAAATTGAAATAGGCTGTCTATTATAATGAATTCAAATTTTCTAAAAAAAGCCACGCTCTTCGCAAAGCGCGCTCATGACAGCATCAGTCAGAAAAGAAAATATTCTGATGAGCCTTATTATGTTCACGTCGAAAGAGTCGCAAAATTAATTTCGAGTGTTACAAATGATGAAGAAGTAATTGCCGCAGGCTTATTGCATGATGTATTAGAAGATGTAGCGCCACATAACCCAAATTATTGTGCGGAAGTTATAAGAGATAACTTTGGGGATAGAGTATTAAAACTAGTATTAGAAGTTACAGATGTTAGTAAACCAAGTGATGGAAATCGTGAGACTCGAAAAGCAATTGATAAGGCGCATTTAGCTAAAGCATCACCAGAAGGAAAAACCATTAAAATAGCAGATTTGATTGATAATATTATTGATATTTCAAAGCATGATGAGCATTTTGCAAAGATATTTAAAAAAGAAGCTTTTCTTGAGTTGGATGATTTAAGAGCTGGGGATAAAAAGTTATTTGCTAGGTTGGAAGGTTTATTGTTGTCATAAATACTAATAGGTTCCTCAAGTATCTAACCGGTTACAAAATGTAACCGGTAGAAAGGGTTTAAGCTATGAGAGAAAAGGACCACGGTCAAGTACAAAATTGGTATAGGTTATTATTTCGACAAAAATTTTATTAAAACCTTTGCCAATTTTGTACTTGACCCTGTTGCTTCCTGCGTTTTTTTAACTATTTCAAATTCCTTCCCTATCTAGTTGATAAAAAAGAATATATTCTCTTAATAAAACCTTAAGCTTCATAATCTATAATGTTACCTACTTATCAGCAGGAACAGCCATGAATAGCCCAAGAACCCCCATACAGACTATTAAAATAGAGAATATAAATCTCAAAAGATATCTTGTGAAACCCAAGGAACATCAATGGGTGTGGGAAAGCGCTACCCGTTTTATTAAAGATAACGATATTGGAAAAATTGAAGTCCCCTTATTAATATTAGAATTTATCGATAATCTTATCGAAGGGAGAGAATGCTCTCCTCAGATGTTCCAGGATTTTTCTAATGCGATGCAAGGATTACAGGATAATGATGTACATGATTTTATAGTTGGATTGCTAAGATATGGTTGTACTTATCGCTATTGTGATTTTTATAGGAACGACATTGGGAAACTCATTGAGAAAATTAAAAAAGGAAATTTAAATCCAGAAATGAAATTAGATAATGTGGATGCTACGAGTTGGAAAAACCTACTTCAAATGCATAGAGCGTTATCGATACTACCATCTACTCAGTTTAGGGAAGATCATGACGGTTTTCCCAAACTAAATTTTAATTCTGTCAACGAAGCAATATTAAATTACGAACTGCGTTTTTCTCTTAATGTTCTTAGGCTGGTTAAAAAAATGCCTAGAGCAGGTAGATATCTTGGGGTGCCATTAGCTGAACCTTTTTATCCCGATAAATCTCATGAATTTTGGCTTAAAATTAATCTTCAACCAAAGCCAGGAATCAAAGATGCCAACAAATATTATCCGATAGAGCGCGTAAAAAAAGAAATCGAAGGTCTTTCAGGAAACACTAATTTTTTAGTGGTAGATGACCGAGGAAAATTATTATTTTTGCGAAACACCATCAAGGATGCCCGTAAAGCTGTGCTAGCTTCTAAAATTGCGACAGTAATTAGTAAAAAACATTTTGCATCTGAACGATTGTTTAGCAATGGATTTTCGGCATCTAAAAAACTAGCGGCTTATCAAGACTCTTTATATAGAGAAGGACATGATAAATTAATTGTGGCGCTTCGGGATAAAAAAACTATTGAAGGTGCTGGGATTTGTGATGAAGTGCTTAAATTTATTGGTGAGAGTGATTTTACTGCGCTTGAAAATATAGGAGTAGACGCAGAGGATGAAAAAATTATTCTCTGTAAAATTGACTATGATCTATGCGACATATGGTACTCTCCTGAAGAGAGTTATCCGGGATTTTATTACAAAAATGATTTACTAACTTGGATTGGTGAATATCCTGGGTTGCGCCAAACACCTGAGTATCTCCGTGAAACCTATTATGCACGCTTAAAATTATCTTTATTTTCAAAAAAATTATTGGAAGCATTATGTGAAAAAGCGGGAGAGCCTATCGTAGCTAAAAATATTGAAATTCTTTGTAAGAGAATAGACTTTGTATATGATGGCTTATGTAGAGACCCTCGTTTGCATGAGTTTGTCTCTAAAGGTGAAGTGAATATCAATGAAATTCATGACGAGCTAGTAACTTATGTAAAGAAACATTTTAAGGATTTCCAATGTGAAGAAATATTACTGAGTTTGCAGGCAAGAAAAGAAAAGTTGTTTCCAACACGATCCGCAGGACAATATGCTGGGCTAGGCGCAACGTTAGGATTGGCTCTTGGCGTTTACCTTTTCCCAGTTGCAGGTCCAGTAACTATACTTGCTTTGGTATGCGCAGGATTAGTAGCTGGCGGTATTAGAAGTTGTGGATTTCAGTCTACGGCGATAGTTGCGAGTAGTCTTGGAATTAAGCCGCAGCGACACGTATCTTCTACAGCTGCTTCTTCAAGTAAGCAAAAAATGGATAACAGCGGTGCATCAACATCTCCTCCATTGGCATTATCCTCTAGAGCTAACCATACCTCATTCAATAGCGTAAGGGTCAGGCCTAACAAATAGACTTAGTCGATAATTGGCATCAAGGGTTAGAAAAGTGGCTATACCGTATTTTACCTGTATATGCTTAAGCGCGATATTCAAAGAAAATTCTCTGTTAGAAGAATTATTTACAGGGATTAAAAAATGCAAACGAGAGAAGAAAAAACGCCTTCTTGCACCGCTAGAATATTTAGTAAAATGGGTGCTGCTGGAAAAAAATTCAAATCTCATTCTGTTTATTATTTAGCTTCAGCGTCTGCTTGGGCGCTAGATTTTTCTGATGTAATTTGGACCTTACCGGGAGTTTTTTTGGGTTACAACTGGTTTAGCCCTGGTGTCTTTAAAGTCCCATCAGGCACCTCTGCAGCGGATTGGCCTTTAACTTCTAAGTTAGCAGTAGGCGCCATGATGGCGAGTGGTCCTCTGTTATCTTTAATAAAATATAAAATAACGCAACCTCGCAAAAGATCAGAAGAAGAAGCAGTGGCGCCGGAATATATATGCAATATTATTCCAAAGCTTACTCCTGCCCAAACAGAGGCTATCAGTAAATTTACTAACACCACATTAGTCAACATATGCTTTATTATTGAGATTGATTTTTGTTTCCGTCCTCTCATTAGAGAAACTAATACAAGTGTTACCGCTCACGATGGCGGAGTGGCTTTAGGAGTTGCGTTAGGCGCAAGTGCTTTGAGAATGGGGCTTTTATTTTTAGCAAATAAATTTGCACCGAAGCAGACCTATGCCACTATTTCTCCTGCTTCTACTTCAACTTCTTCTCCTTCTCCTTCTCCTTCTGTTCCTTCAAGGGATAAACCCTGTGAGGAGATTAAATTTACAGTAATATCCATTGAACAACATTCAAGTTCTCTTGAGCCTCCTGAGGTAGTGTTAGTTGATACAGCTGAAAATAAAAGTAAATCTACAAAAGGTGTCCAAGAGTCACAAATTTCTTTGGCTCTTTTTCCTCAACCGCTAGTTCAAAGTCATTCACATCCGCATCATTCATCTGTTAGGTCAAACGTATGGTCCAGACAATTTTCTCTTAGCCCAATTGGATTGCAACGCTCTGCTTCACTCCCCTTATTGCGAGAATCTCATTCTGGAATGAGGAGATAATAGACATAAAATGTTATAATGCTAACTGATACTAACTCTCGGAGGGATATCAACCATGAAACATATTATTACAAAAAGTATTGCTCTTATGATGGTTTTTGGTTTTCTGACTGGATGTGCAGAGCGCGGCTATAATACCGTAGGTGGAGCAGCACTCGGTGGTGTCGCAGGCAATGCACTTACTGGCGGCAGTCCAATCGGTACTATAGGTGGTGCAGTTGCTGGTGGTGTAGTCGGTAACCAATTCGGACATTAATTTATAACTCAGTACATTCAGGTTATCTCTTAAAAGAGATAACCTGATTTTTTTTATCTCATATTGTACTCCCCCAGCGGTAACCCACCCATGAAAAGGTAGACATAATAGTGATCATAGCCTTGAAATAAGCTACAATGCCGCAAAATTTTAAATAATTAAAGGCGACGCAAAAATGGCAAATTCGGGGAAGTTTCTAGGTCATGGTGGTATTTCAGTTCCTGTGGGTAATGGTAGTGAAATCAAATTACTTTCGGATCATACCGTTTACCGTTTTGCATTCGATGCCGATGGCTCTATATTTAATGCTGTTTATTATAGGCTAAAAAGACAAGGAGCTAGCGAAGATGATGCGGTGCTCGGTGCCTGCAAAAGTTTATTTGAGTTTATTCTGGCAGTAGTTAATGCTAGTGCTCACCCAGAAGTTACAGTCATTATTAGTTCATATTCTAGTCGTCTAGCGGCGGGTTATGACTACACTAATTCAGTGAGGAATGAGACGAGTTTATTTTTAAAACATGTCCTTCCTTTATTGTTTAAGCATATCCAAACATTACCCTTTAACAAAAAGATAAAATGCTTATTCGATAAACAAACCATTTACGATATTCTTGAGCAAAAACCTGATGGCACAGGATTAGATGCTGAAAATAATACATTTTGCCCCCATGAGCCAGATAAGATTTTTTTAACTATGGCAGGCGCGCATCGAACCACTCATCATTTTCCTAAAGATGATATTGGTATCTTTGTTTTTGATGATCATCATCTCATCCTGAGTGGAGTTCAAAATTTTTTAAGCGACCCTGAGATAAAACAGAATATGCCCTCTAGTGTTACGCATTACATCCAGCTTTTCGGAGATGAAGATGATCTGACAAGACCGCTCGAGGATCATGAGGATGGGACCAAAAGCTATGCGGCTAAATTTTCAGGAATAGTTACCCCTCTTGCAGCAGTCAAAGGTTTAGAAGCAGCCTGTGATGCCGAATATAAAAGAACTATTTGTGAGCTTTATAATAGAGCGCCTAAAGATGAAGGGGGACATGTTAAAAATTTATTGGAGTGTATATTTCAAGGAAATCAGGGCATTCTAAGAATAATACGCCAAGAACTTGCTCTACCACCAGCAATGATGCCCGCTGTTCAATCGCCAAAACCTGCTGGTGCAGGTACTTCAATGATTCGTCAAATGCTCGATGGGTCGCTTCGTGAGGATCATTTCTCTTCACCTGTACCTGATAAGAAAGAAGACGATTCCGATTTCTTAGATGGACCGTATGAGCTCCTAGATTCTAGTGTAGATAAAAAGACTTATGTGGAAGCGCCTGCACGTCCTAATAGTCGTATGCCAAGAATGTAGCTGCTGCCTTCACGTAGAAGATAACGATAGGACAAGGGGATCACATCTCATAGGTCTTTATTTGATTTTTAAGGAGGAGATAATTCTATCTTGCTCTCTTGATTTCTACTATTTCTCTTTGGGTTATCAGCCTCTAAAAACAGCATGGAATGGCGAGATAAATGATAGGAGCTCGCCTGATGGCGTAGCCCTGGACTTTCAGAAACTAATTGTTTCAATTGCAACTTTAATTTTGGATTCTGAGTATAAATGGCGATTCTAAAAGCGGCTTCCAAATATTTGCGGGGGTCGCTTTGTAATTTTGCTATCAAAATATTTAAAAGTGGCGTGTTAGTTAATAAAAAATTAAATCTCCATTGCTCTGTTTCTGAAATTACCACTAGAGGAGCATAGACATCATAAGCTTGCTCTGTTAAATATTTCTTATCATAGGTTTCATGTCTAAAATAAATTCCTTGTAGCCAAGAGAGCCATGCTTCTTCAGGATATTGACGCAATGAGCGCAATAAAAGAGCTTCTGTTTCTGAGGGTAAAGGATAGAATAAATAAATATTGATCCAGAGGCAAAGATTTGGCACATTCTGATCGCGAGCGGTGGCATCAGGTAAATCTTTTAACAGGTTTAATAAATACATTTTTAAATCATGAAACATTAAATCACGTAAGGAAGCGAGCTCAACAAAGTGATGTAAATAACTAGGGTAATAACCATTACGGCCCAGTGAATTTACGTTCGGATACCATAACTTTATAAGAGGAATTAACATTTTCAAATACCACGAGAATTTTCTTATATGGGTTGGATTTCTGTCAATAGAGCTACAAACCCCTTCTATCCAGTTATCAAATATTACATATTGATCTCGCAATAATATTTGGAGTTCTGGATTAGCTATTAACTGGTTAAAGGCTTTGAAATTCTGTGGGGATCTTTCTCTTTTTTCAAAAGAATTTACACATAAACCTATTAATAGACCTTTAATTAAATTTTTCTTATACTCTGGATCCGCAATTTTTTTGATTAATTCTACCTCGGGCAAAGACAAACTACTCGCTATTCCTTCGCCTAAGCTTCTTAATGTTTCACTAATGCGTTCTTTAGCACCCGGTTCTTCATCCGTCCAGTCACAATCATGAGGAATAGGTAAAGGCTCCGGTAACCCATTTAGAAAATCAATAACCGCTTTTAAACCACCTTTTGTGAAGTTTATTATTATTGTCGCTTCATATTCCACATGAGGCTTAAGCTCATTAAAAGTTAACCTAATTCCATCTTGATAGCTCTCAACCTCAATGTAGAATTGCTTACACTGAAAAAGAATATCATCAAGTCCTGATTCATCCATTTGCAGCCGACTAATAGGAACGCTATTTTGGCTAATAAATACTTCTGCAGCCGAATATTTCTTGCCTTTATAAGTTGCAGAAAAAGGTGGAAATTCGATGATAATACCTGCTTTTTCATCTTCAATGCGACCTTTCATACTTTTCTCCTGCTCAATATGTCTTAGGAGTCGCGGATTCGGTCGTCGATGACTTGGATTTTTTAAATACTCGGCAAAATAAATTTTAAATCCTTCGATATCTTTAAAACCTGCGAGTGTATAGAAACTTAAAGCAGCACCAAAATCTTCTAATAGGGGTAGGCAATAAGACAATAAATGTTGCGATTCAACCCCCACAGAAAATCGAAGTGATTCACGGGCCATTACTATTGCTGACAAACCAAAACCAAAGCTGGGTCTTCCAGTAAGCGGTAAATTTCGTTTTTTGGTTTCGTTTATCAAAATTTGATGGAATTCGTTTACTAATACTAACGTTTCCTTTTTGTCCAATTCTTTTATCTTCTGAAAAAAAGGCTGGAAATGCATTGCCATATACACAGTTCCTGCATCAAAGTTAAAAGAAACGGCTATGGCACAAAAGATTTCTTTGTTAGCAAAAGCAATCTGACGCAACCTTTGCGGCAATTCAGTATAGAGCCATTCCGTATTTTGACGAATCTTTTTAAAATAACGCACTAGCAAATCTTGAAAATGTTCTAAAATCAAGCCAAAAAATACTGCTTTTTGGGGGATAGGGTTAGGGAGATGGATATTGACCCCTTGAGGTGGTATCCCTAAATAAAAGCAACTTCCACCAGAAAAATTATCGGCCCCCAACTGAATAAGCTTAGCTAAACTTTGTATGCCATAAATTTCTAATTGTTTATTTAAAATAAACTCTTTCAATATTTCCAATAAAGATTGAATGTCTGGATCGGATAAATAATTAATGGTAGCGTCTAACACAAGTATCAAGTGACTCTCTGGCGAGCTTCTAAGCCTATCACGAATCCACTCAGCTACATTGTTTTGTAGTTGTTGCGGAGCTGACGCATTATTGGGATGAATATCGGTAACAAGAATCTGTGGAAGTTCTTTAATATCATCTAATGAATCCTTGACGACCGATATGCGAGCCGTATTTTGACAATAAAGATGATTCAACAGAGATAAAGTTTCGAAATAAATATTGCTAGTACAAGCAATAATAGGTTTTTGTTGATATTCCTGCCTATTGAATAGTTGTCCAAGAATATTAAGCGTTGCACTCATGGCATAAGGGTAACACCCGGTTTTAATAACCACCTTTTCTTCAGAAAATAAGTTTTTTGAATTTAACATTTTGATTGAAGCTTGATGAAAATCAGCAATGATTAGGTCAGGAAAATATTCAATACAAAGAAGCAAGATTTCACAAAGATTTTGATAGCCTTTTTGCCATTGGACTACATTATAATCAGGGGCACAATAGGGAACTACTTGGGTGCATAACAAAGACGAAGCAAACTGAATTAAAGCTTCATTTTTGTTAAAAACTATGGCATCCCATCTTAAAATAGCATCGCGATAAATTTCTGTTCCTTCATCGTCTTTGAATCGGTACTTTGCTATCGTTGAAACAAAGCGTTGCCATTTATTTATCGCCCCTGCGGAGTCGATTTTTTGTAGACGACAATCAGGGACACCAATGCTTTTTATCGCGTCTTTAAAAGCTAAATCGCCTAATTGATCAGTCACAAATAAGTTGAGCGCCAATCGATCTGGGCCTGCGCCATTTTCACCCAGCAAAGAAAAAATGGAGGGCAAAGAAACATTATCCGTAGGAAATAATTGGTCTAATGACATCACATGATCAACT
>JABDEM010000036.1 GCA_013287085.1 Gammaproteobacteria bacterium | reverse complement strand
ATCGGAAGAAAAAATCGTCGCGCCAAAAAAATCACAAAAACGTCACCGCAAAGAAGAAACTGAATCTGAATCAGAATTTGAATCCAGTGATGATCCCACGTTTTCATCCTCAAAAAATCCTTGTGCGTTTTTTCCAACAAGAGTCACTCGATTGACGACAAAAAAACAAATAACAATAGATATAGAAGCCATAAGAATAGCAGAAGAACAAGCGGCAAAAAAAGCAGGTGAAAAAAAAGAATTTGAAAGACGTTGGGCAGAAATTTTAGCAGATCGACCAAGCATTGCCTTAGAGGCAAATCGACTTGTGGGAATTGAAAGGAACAAGCCACAACCTTTTTTACAACCCCAACCACCTTCACCTATTGAAGATCTCAAAGATGAAGAAATGTTTTCACCTCGTTTTGCGATGGATGAAAGTGATAATAAAGATGAGGGTTATTGGCCGGCCCTTCCAAAATCCAAAGCGGGAAGAGCGTGAGGTATCACTGTCTTATCTTAAACCCTTAATCTTCTCATCAATCAGACATTGCGAATTAGTACGAGCAAAGCCCCCTCTCCAACAAGGCTTACGATGTTTGGCAAATAATGAATTGTTGCGCCATCCTTCAAGTAAATTAATAGCAGCTGCTTTATTCTCCCCTGCTGCATCAACCTTAGCAAATAACACCGCACGTATTTTTTTTCGTTGATCCAATCTTATGGGAAGCTTTTGTTCGGGAATCTTTGCTAACACTTCCAATGAATTTGAATGATCTAAAAAATACTCAATAGTTTCCGGATAATCGCTAAGAGAAATTTTATCTAACAAATCAGGATTTGCCTCAGCAATACGTAAAACTATTTTACTTGCATTTTCACCCGCACGACTTAATAGGACTTTGAAAGCTTCCTGTGCCTCCACTGTATTATTTAACTCTGGTTTAACGAGAAAATGCTCAACCCTATCAGGATTTTCTTGAGTCACAATCGTTAAAAATCCGGGGTTAGCTCTGCAAATACGTAAAACTCTTTCATTCACACCTTCACGACTTAATAGAGCTTTGAAAGCTGTCTGTGCTTCTGCTATATCATTTAACCCTGGTATAACGAGAAGACGCTCAACCCTATCAAGATTTTCTTGAGCCGCAATCGTTAAAAATCCTGGGTTGGCTCTGCAAATACGTAAAACTCTTGCATTCTCATCCGCACGACTTAATAGGACTTCGAAAGCTGTCTGTGCTTCTGCAATATCATTTAACTCTGGATTAAGGAGAAGACGCTCAACCATATCAAGATTTTTTTCAGGCGAAATCGTTAAAAATCTAGGGTTATCTCTGCAAATACGCAAAACTCTTGCATTCTCATCCGCACGACTTAATAGGACTTCGAAAGCTGTCTGTGCTTCTGCTATACCATTTAACTCGGGTTTGACGAGAAAACGCTCAACCATATCAGGATTTTCTTGAGTCACAATCGTTAAAAATCCGGGATTAGCCACGCAAATACGAAAAACTCTTTCATTCTCACCCGCACGACTTAATAGGACTTTGAAAGCTGCTTGTGCTTCTGCTATATCATTTAACTCAGGTTTAACGAGAAGACGCTCAACCCTATCAAGATTTCCTTGAGCCGCAATCGTTAAAAATCCAGGGTTAGCTCTGCAAATACGTAAAACTCTTTCATTCTCACTTGCACGACCTAATAGGACTTCGAAAGCTGTCTGTACTTCTGCTATATCATTTAACTCAGGTTTAACCAGAAGACGCTCAACTACACCAAAATCTTTTTCAGTCGCCTTCGTTAAAAATCCAGGGTTAGCTCTGCAAATCTGTAAAGTGCTTTCAACATCATGATCTAATACCGTTACAAATGACTCCCAAGAAGTTTCTTTGTTAATTGCAGGGTTTTTTAAAAGACACTCTGCAACATTCCAATGCGAATACTCAATCGCAAGAACCAATGCGATGTCTATTTTTCTTGCCAATTCTGGAAAACCCACTAACAAATTGACGACATCTATTCGCCCATAGCGGGCCGCAACAAGTAATAAAGTATCATGCCTCTCAATGCTCGTAACTAAAGGTTCTTTTTGTAAAATAGCCGCGACTACTTGGGTTAATCCTAACTTTACCGCAAGATGAATTAATTTATCTAAAGATGCTGCCCCTTCGGCTATAAAGATGAGCGCAGCTTCTTCATTCAGAGCTTCAATAGCCCTCTCAAGTTCTTTAGGCAAGTTCACATTGTCGCTATTTATATATTTTGCTTTAAGAAGATCGGCAATCAACGCATAATCTTCTTCTGTAAAAGCTGGTGTTAACTGAGGTTTGATTTTCAAAACTCCAAGTGCTAAATTCTTTGCTCCCTTATAGAGCTTCGGCCATGCAGCATAAGCTTCTACTACATCAATATTTTCTTGCTCTAATAAAAAAGCAACGACTGTCCATTGTTCATTTTCAACCGCAAGTCCCAAAGGCGTGCCCGCGCTTAACTTGCAATACTTATCAGGATTGCTGTTGGCGTTAAGGAAAGAGGGATTATTAGGAAATTCTTTTAATAGTTTTTGTACCATTGCAAGATGACCGTTATAAGCTGCATAATGCAACATTCGCTGGCCTAGGTGGCCTAATGCAGTCTCAGTAAGAGGTCCTTGAATTCGATGAATTCGCTTATACAGGATAATTATTTTGTCAATTAACGGATAACCTTTTTCTGCCGCGATTTCGCACACAGTTTTACCGTCATAAATACAATTACCCTGGCTAAAAATTTTCTGTTTGAGCTCCTCATTTAAGACTGCACTTTCTTTATTTAATAGTTCTTCTACTATGAACTGTAATAAATTTCCCGCTAAAGCAATATGCCCATTCGCTATTGCATCAAGTAATAAGCAATTATCATAGTCCTCGTAGCCGCCTATTAACTTTGGGGCTTTCTCTAACAAGGCTAAAACAATCTCTGATTCGCCTTTGGTTGCTGCATCATTAATAGGCGAGCTTCTAGCAGGAAGTGGATATCCTCCTTTAATCAATTGCGCAATGATCTGAGATCTTTGTTGTTCTTGTTCCGGGGTAATTAATGCTCTCTTAATGTAAGTATACTTTAGGTTAAGAAGCTCCTGAATCATGCCAGGGGGTAAACCTTTGAGGCCTCCCCTAGTAATAAGAAAATTGGCAACTTTGGAATGCCCACCTCTCGCGGCACACTGATATAATTTGTTAACATTTTTATAATCTTCCGGTAAAGTCTGTTTTAAGAGCGGTAAATTTCCACTGCTTGCAATAACCTCGAGCGCATATTCTTTGTCTCCGCCTAAAAGACTATCCCATTGTTTTGCTTCTTTTTCTAAAAGAAGAACAATGGTAGCGCTGTCCTTGTTACAAACTGCCGTCCGAAGAAGAGTCGGCTGATTAAGATCTCGTGGAAAATGTTTGAAGTCCTGCTCTAGCAGGAACCTGAGCGCCTGCACTCGACCCCTTTCAACTGCTAGCTTTAACGCAAAATTAACGGGGTAAATTTTATCTGCGCTTTCAAGAATTTTCTCTAAAACTTCATTATTTTCTTCTTCTATAGCAGCAATGATAGCGTCTTCAAAGTTAAATCCTCCTCTGGTGATCAGTTTCTGAATCTCAGTGAGAGGTTGTTGACAACGAATGGCCCAGGATAAACTCAAATTGTTTGGCGCAAATATACAGCCTAAAACATGTTTTTTTATTTCAGGGTCTCGGATATTTTTTGTACGTTGCAAAAGTGTTTTGTTGTGTGGGCCTTTGAGCTCTGTCACCTCGCGAGATGTGATATTAAGCGGGGCTTTTAATTTTAATAGAAACTCACGGTCTTCTTCTATTACCGCACGAAAGAGTTCTTGGTGTTCGGGACTTAATTTACTAAAATCTTCCTTTAAACGGGCTTTACATTCAGCAACTTTTAATTCTTTTTCTTCGCCCGGGTAATAAAGTTCAATTTTAGCTTCCCAGGATTGTTGAGTGCTTACATATTGCCGACTGTCATCTATCTCTAAACTTATAGCGTCTTTCGTCCCTAAATAAGAAAGTGCCAGAGCGAGCGTGTTGCTATCTAATGCTTTCACTAAAGGTGATAGCATAAATCCTTTTTCTTCAACTACAGCACCTGCTAGGCTTGCATGGGAACCAGACATCATTTATCTCCTCGTTTTATAAGTATTTTATCTTATCCTAGTAAGCTTAAGGTTTTCTTAAGAAGCGAGATAAAAATGCTAATTTTTTGTGCATGACATATTTTATAAGTCATTGAATTAAAAAGGAAAGGTGTTCTTAAAGCATTTTTTGCGCCTATTAGCATTTTTTTAAGATTATAGGTATGCTTTAGCTTTACCACTTAACGAGGAATATAATATGAAAAACGTCGTTGCTGCTTTATTGCTCGCCATCGGTATCGCTTTAGGTCTTTTTCTTATTAGTCACGCCATCATAGATTTTAAAATTGCGGATCGACATGTCAGTGTTAAGGGACTTGCGGAGCAAGTGGTTAAATCGGATAAAGCTATTTGGCAATTACAATTTAATTATGCAAGCGATGATTTAACGGATTTATATAAAGGCATTGCTTCCGCACAACAAAAAGCGAAAGACTTTTTACAGAATCAAAATTTCTCGATGAAAGAAATTGAAATGCAGCCGGTATCTGTCATTGATAATCAAGCCAATAATTATAATACCAATGATAAAATGAAACACTATATCGCAACCGCTGGAATTACGCTTAACACTAAAGAAGTGGATAAAGTTCGTGAATCAGTACAGAAAACCGGGCTATTGGTTGAAGCAGGACTCGTGATTACGCAATCGAATGTCCAATATGTTTTTACCCAATTAAATGACATTAAGCCAGCTATGTTAAATCAAGCAACTACTAATGCAAAACTTGCTGCAGAAAGCTTTGCCGCAAACTCACACAGCAACCTCGGTGAGATTCGCACGGCAACTCAAGGATTATTTACTATAGAAGATGCCAGTGGAAGCTCAGGCACTGGCATCATGAAACAAGTACGCATTGTGACGACGGTTGAGTATTTTTTACATCGCTAAATTAATATCCACCCGGCGCCGGCCCTCTAGTTCCAGGATCTTTTGTTAAAAATGGTTCGGATACAGGTGCAGCCGTTGCATCATATTCTGATTCCAGTTCAAACTCAGGATCCGCCGTGGTGCCATATCCTTGATGGCCTCCTCTAGTTCCTCCCACTTTATTGAGTGCAGCACTTTGAACTGGACTAGATACATAAGAACTTGGATCGGATTGTGGCTCTTTATATTTATCAAGCGTTTGCTTACAACCCAAGGTTTCTGCAATAGATACCCCTGTAAATCTAGCCATCTTCCAAGCACGACTTTCAACTGAATCTATTAACTGTTCTACCGCATTAACCGGCAAAGCAGCTAAAAAGAATAACCCTGAAAAAAATGCTTTAGCTCCTAAACGGAAACGGTTACTGTTACCTTCTTCACCAGCTCCAATCTCAAAGAATCGATTTATAAAAGCTTGGCCAAATTCCATTGATTCGCGAACAAGGCTTACAGGATTCAAAAAGTTATAGAAAGTTTTTTCAAATCGCCCTGAAAAAAGATTACCCAATAGGGGAAACTTACCTAACACCTCCATGACAGTTTCTTTATTGTGCTTAATCTTATCTGCATCAACAAATTCGCTGGCCCCCTCAAAAACTGACCATAGCGGGAGCGAATAATAAGCATTTCTTAATCTTAAACTCTTAAAAAAGGGTACATTTTCTTGTGATTCAAGTTGGCTCCGCTTCTCACTTAATGTAGTTTCAATTTGCTGACCTGCATACTGTCTTGCCTTATACGCTTCTCTTCCAGGGATAAATGATAATAAATATCCAAACCCTAAATATTTTCTACATTGAATATTAAATTGCTTGATTGGTTCATCGAAATACCCGTAGTCAGCTTTCATCTCTTTAAGTAACGCCAATCCTCTCTCTGGAAACCAGTACATAATTTTCTCCCTTTAGATAAAATTTGGCGTATCATAATCTGATTTTTAGCTATTGGGTACTATTTTTTACTAACATCACAATTCCCATTGGCATCCACTGAAACATTCGATAATGTCACGGTAGATTCTCTATTTAACTGACTTAAAGCTTCGTGGTTAATATGACAGAAACTTTGTAATTCATTATTATAATCGTAATAAGCCACTTGCAGACTTTGATAAAGATTTCCTGAAATATCTAACAGAATTTTTTTATCTTGGTTTAAACCTATTTCACTTTGCACATCGACGCGGCCATAAAGGGGATAACACATTTTCCAGTTTATTTTATTGTCGTTATTTTTAAAATCTTCCATGCAGGATAATAATAAAGCGCGTCTAGGTGTCACATGCGTTGGGTCTTGTTCATAAAAACCATTTTTACTTTCAATCTTATTTTTAAAAGTCACAATAGGGTGATTGGGACTTAAACTTTTAGTCTGACTAAAATCATTATCCTGCATATCCAGCAAACTACTATTTCCATCCGCTGAAAAAATTCCCCAATGACTTTCTACATTATCACTAGGATAACGATCAAACAGCGCAAAATAATAAGAAAGCGGAATTAAATTACCATTTAAGTGGTTTGAATGAGTATAAGAGTTACGGGTATGCCAAAAATAAAAATAATCACGCGCTCTATCAATCGTCGGTACGACTTTATCTAATCCTGGAATAGGCGCGCTGTTAAAGACGAAACCTTCGGAATTGCTAGGCCAACCTTCTTCTGTGACAATTAATTCTTTTTTATCTTTTAAAAGTGCATTCTGTGTTTGCAACTTATTCCATTCGTTAAAGAAAAAATCTTTTGCAGCGCTATGATCAAACGGCGCATCTCCATAAGTCTGATTTGCCCAAAAAGGATAAATATTTACTCCAATAAAATCGACACTATTTTTGATTTCTAACGCAAGATAGTGGCCAGAAGATAAGGGATTCAAGAGATCTTCTGCTAAGAGAGGGGTATCTGCAATACCTACTTTTATTGTTGAATGAGGTAAATGCTGTTTTAAATAGCTAATATCTTCTAAAATTCTCGGTCGTAATTCATCCGCATCCCATTGATGTCCATTTAAATTTTCATTGCCTACAATAATGTTATCTATTAAATCAGATCCATATTTATTAGCAGCCGTTATCGCTCCCTCTATTTGTTCATGCGTCCATTGGATACATTCATCGGCTTTACAACTTTCGTAGCCAGGTCTAAATTCATAAATACCTAAAGCTAATTTTATTTTATTGTTATGATTCACATTCCAATCATGGACCACATCGGCAATATTAATTTTTACCATTTTAGAATGTAAACCAGATGAAGCAAAAATAGTATAAAAAACTTTAAGATGGGTTATATCAGAAAAATCTCGTTGCTGTAATTCCGCTAATTTATCTAAATCCGCCCAAATCGCGGCGCGCATTCCATCTTCATCATCAAATCCTATGGCTCTAGCATAAGCCAAAGAATGAGTAGCAGGATCATAATTGACTCCCAAGTTATCCGCATATGCTGCGGTACATAAATTTATGATAATAAATAAAAACAGTATTAATGTTGTGATCCGAAGCATTTTTTGTTGTATCAACATATTATTAGAGCCTCCTCAAGGTGGGCTACTTTCCATAATTCAATGCTAAGAATAAAGAGGGGGAAATCCCCCTATGAGGTTTTGCAATTATTTGATAGTATCAATAATTCAAAAGGAGAGCTATAAACTATGGACAAAATTAAATTAAGCATTCTTGTGAGAACCTTAGTTCTCGCCTTAAGTCAGGAAAACGCTTTTGCTGCACTGCCCTACGGATTATACGTTGATGCGGGTATAGGCGGCCAAAATAGTAATTTCAAACACAGCGCAAGTCAAACCATTAATATCCCAACCGTTACTTCATTCGCTGCCAATGAAAATTTAACTCAATATAGTAATAATTTTATAGCCGGATTAGGTATTGGTTACAGCCAAAAATTAGCGCCACAATTTGTCATGGCAATTGAAGGGACTGCCAATTGGGATAACACGGATGTTTCAACCACTGTAACGGCCAATAATGGGACGGTGGGATTAAATAATAAAATTGAAACGAAATTGAAAAATGATTTTGCCATTTTATTAAAACCCGGCCTTTTACTCGATCGCAATACTTTAGTTTATGGCATGATTGGGCCTAGATGGGGAAATGTAGAGACTATTTATAATGCTAATTTTACTACCACTACGGCGGTATTTAATCCTATTTTTAGAAATTCAACTTATAAATTAGGTGTAACCGCAGGATTAGGTATTCAACGCGATATTGATTGTCATTTAAGTTTAGCAGCTGAATATGCTTATACTTATTATGGTAATCTACCGGTTCCTGGCAATGCGAGTTTACCGATACTGGTTGCAGGAACCCAAGTAGGAACTGCGACTAATAACAGTGAAGCACGGGGTTTTACTAATTCTTTAATGCTGAAATTAATCTATCAAATTATTTAATTTAACAGGAAGGTACTTATGTATAAACAAGCAATCGCTCTGATTTTAATAACTGGCTCTCTGAGTCAACCTCTTTTCGCTGCCTCTGAAATCATCACCAATCCTGATGGGTCTTCCATCAAGACAGATCCAGATGGTACTCGACTTATTATTAATGCCGATAAATCTTCTATGCTCACCAAACCCGATGGCACACAACTGATTACCAATGCCAATGGATCATCAGTGCTGACTAAACCGGATGGCACTAAAATAATTACTAATGCGGATGGATCAATCGTCCAAGCGAATGCGGATGGAACTAAAGTCATTAAAGAAGCCGCAGAGAAAAAGATCACCCATTAATAAAACTAGCTTCTGAATCGGTTAGTAACGCCTACTACTAGAAAGCTAATCCCCAAAGCCACGAGGCCTGCGGGGATTAGCTTATAGGGATCTTTAAATAAAGATGAAGAAACTGAGGAAGCAGGTGCATCTTTAAGCACTTTAAACTCTGAATACAAAACCTCACTCGACAAATCAAAATCCATCATATCTATATCTTGTTTTAACTTTGGAGTCAAAAATTCATTTTCTGTATAACGAGAAGATTTTAAAAATAGGTCTTGAGGAAATAAAATGATTTCATCCAAATGCTTTTTGTTATAGGTGACGAGATCTCCTTCTGGTAAGACTAGGATATCCGTTGCAGGAATTTTTAGGTGTGAATTTGCTAACATGTTTTCTCCTTCTGCATCCCAAATTTCTATCACTTTTGGGTGAGATAAGAAAAAAAATAGCTCCTTGTGCGGCGAATCCTCTTTTTTTTCTAGAGTGGTCACAAGCTTAATCGATCGTTCTGCTAAATTGATTAATCCTATTTTATTCCCTTCTTTACAAACAACCGCTAGTCCTTTTTTAGTAGAAATAACTTCAAGTGGTTTTGCATCAATTAATATTTGCGGTAATTTAATCCCAATAGCTCTGCGTGTATCCATCTTTTTCTTCTCCGGAAAATTTTAGCGAATGATCGCATAAAAAATTCCGGAGTAAAAGTTTTTTATTTTTTATCAAAACTGCTTACTAAATTAGCATACGGAATAAAACGTTTAACCAATAAATTTTTCAAAGCTTCTCCATTGTTACGCCAATCGCGATGTAATTCTGAAGAAATAGAAAACCAATTAGTCACAATGGCTCCTGCGTGCACTAAGCGCATAAGCGTTGCATCACGAATTGCAGGCGTGGTTGTACCGGAAGCATCAACGCATACATACACTTCATATCCAGCAGCTAGTGCTGATAACGTTGGAAGCGCAACACAGACGTCAGTCACAATTCCCGCGATAATTAATTTTTTACGTCCTGTTTTTTCAACCGCTTTGACAAAATCAGGATTATCCCAAGCATTAATTTCACCGGGTCTTGCAATAAAAGGCGCATCAGAATGTATGGCTTTTATTTCAGGTAAGATCGGACCATTAGGACCATTTTCAAAACTGGTCGTTAATATAGTGGGCAAATTATAAAGTTTTCCAATATCAGCGAGCGCCAAAACATTATTTTTAAATTCATCGGGGGAATAATCACGCACTAATTGCATCAAACCCGTCTGGTGATCGACCATAAGTAATGCAGAATTATCGGGTGAAAGACGATTATTTCCAGCTTGTATCGCAGCTCTTGATTGAGTCATGATAGTTCTCCTTTAAAGTAAAACAGCTTTAAATTCGATTTTAACAGCGGCTAATGCTTTAGACACCGGACAGATTTTTTTAGCAGTCTCTGCATATTTATTAAATTCTTCTGCAGTAATTCCCGGCACTTTCGCTTCTGTTTGTAAATCAATTTGTGAAATAGTAAACCCACCCGCATCAGAATCTAAATGAACTTTAGCCGTTGAATGAATCGATTCAGGCGGATGCCCGTCTTTGGAAAGTAGCGCGGATAATTGCATAGTAAAACATCCCGCATGCGCCGCCCCTATTAATTCTTCTGGGTTTGTTTGAGGATTGACTTCAGCCGACGTTCTGCCTTTAAAACTATAAGGCCCTGAAAATGCTTTGCTGCCTAATGTAATGGTTCCTTGACCAGATGTTAAATCGCCTTTCCATTCTGCTTCTGAGGTACGCACGATGCCCATGTTCTTCTCCTTAAGATGGTTTAAACTTAGTCTTTGAAAATTATAACACAGCGCCTATATTATTAAAAAACGCTTGACCCTATAGTTACTATATACCCTATCCTGCCCCATAAGGAGGAAAAACAATGGCTCAGTGGCTGGTAAAAGATTTAAGTCAATTAACGCATATATCGGTGCAAACGCTGCATCATTATGATCGTATTGGCTTGCTTAAACCGTCGGTAAGACGCCCTAACGGCTATCGTTCGTACTCTGAAGCTGATTTATTGAAACTACAACAAATTATTGCGCTCAAATTTTTTGGCTTTGGTTTATCGCAAATAAAAACTTTGTTGAATGCAGAAGTGAATATGGTCGATCATTTTGCGACTCAATCAAAATTTTTAGAAGAAAAAGCAAAGTCATTGTTTGAAGCAAGTAACACCCTGAAAAATATTCTTTCACATTGTAGTCAAGATAAATCCATTCCTTGGGAAACCATTATTAAATTAATTGAGGTATATCGTATGACACAAGAACTTGAAAAAACTTGGGCAGGTAAAGTATTAAATAAAGATGAATTAAAACAATATGCGCAATTTGAACAGGAATTAAAAACTAAATTTACTCCTGAACATGAGAAAACTTCCCAAAAAAAATGGGCGGAGGTCGTCAGTGACGTTAACGCTCATTTAAGCAAGGATCCAAGAAGTGCCGTGGGAATTGCGACGGGGAAAAAATGCATGGATTTTGTCAATGCACTTTATGGCAAAAAATATGCGGGTTTACGCGATGCTATCTGGCATAAAGGATTTAAATCAGGAAAAGTGGATCAGGTAGAACCGCAATTATCGCTTGAAGCCGTTGAATGGTTGGATAAAGCTATTGATGCTTATTATGCGGAACGTATCACCTACACTCTTAATCAAGTAGGTAATGAACCTCATGAGGTGGCTATCAAACACTGGGAAGATTTAGTCACTGATATTTGTGGTGAAGATAAAACATTAAAAGATAAATTGTTTGAACAAATCGTGAATAGCGATCAAATCAGCGATGAAGCAAAAATATGGCTTAGAAAAAATAGCTAAATTATTTATATTCTACAACCATTTTTTACATCGCTAATGTCTGGATTAGCTTGTGCATTTTTCCAAGCCGCTAACTTTTCAACGCTTGTTAAAATGTCATGAGCTTTACAGATTTGAGCAAGTTTGTTACACGTCTCATTATTCATATCAGCAAAATCAAATTTTCTAATCTTCATTAAAAATGCTTTGCCAATTTCTTCTGAGCTTGATCCCTCTTTAATATTCAGAAACACCGATGGATTCATATCGCGTGGATCATAACGATAAGGTTCACGAGCAACACTTTGCAACTCTAGATTTAACATAAGTACTAAGAATACATGTTGTTTCAGCTTGTTAATGACTTCTAGACTCGTACGTTGGGCTGCTGATTTTTGGATAATAAATATTAAAAAAGTCTGGCCACAATCGTGAAATCTTTGTTGGAAATCTTGATCTTCACTAAAGCGGCAAGCAATTTCCATTTTCTGAACGGCAGTCATGTCGTTTCCTAACCTTGACCCCAAAATTTTAATGGCATGCGCACTATTTATTAATGCCAGCTTATAAATAGCTAAATTATTGGCTGCCAAACGCTCAGTAATAAATTGCGGATCCAAATGAGTTCTATGCGTATGCAGAATTTCTAAAATTTCTTCGGGCTTTACTATTTTTTTTAAATCAGTTCTTGATAAAAGTAGGATTGCAGCATCATGGGCGCCCTCTAACTTCGCTTGTATTATTAATTGAACCCAGTCTCCCTCTGCTTCTTTTTGCTCATGCATCGCATAATAGATAGTACCCTGTGAACTGAGTCCAATTTCACTTTGTATAAAAGATTCTTTTTTGACTCTTTTCCCACAACAACCATCGATAATAGCATTCCACCAACTGCGCATCATCCCTCCTAAATATGTGTAATTAGTGAATTCTAATTCTTTATTCTAACAACCCATTCGCTCTTTTCTCGATGTTTTACAGCATTGAATTTCTGGTGGCGTAAAAACATTGTTAAATCACGTGCGCTATTTTTTCTGCCTAATGGAAATCTTAGATCAACACCATTCTTATTTAATAATGAACCTTCACAAGGAGGCGGCTGAGAATATTTGCGTTTTTGAAAGAAAGACCAAATTGATTCCTGGAGTTTATTGGTGGCGGGATCCCCTACAGCAACAGGTTTTGCCTCTTCAAAATCATGAGCTTCTATTTTTTTGCTAAATGCAACTTTGGCATCTTCCTCATCGTACTTTTTCATTTCGGGATAAAAACACTCTCCAATGGCGGGATGAAAATCCCCCATGATGTGAGCGTCAAGCTCTGAATTTCTTTGATGACACTGTTTTATATCTATATACTCAACCTCTTTATTCAATCTTAATATTCTATAGATAAGCGCGCGATCATAGTCTTTATCATTAGCATGATAATAACCTTGGGCTTTAACACAATCGTCTTTCATTTCTAAAACTTTAATCACTTCAAATTGAACAGAAACACCTTCAAAAATAATATCAACCCAAGCACTGATTTGTCCTTGACAAATTTGATGAGCAACGTCTCTTTGAAATAAAGGATCATCAGGTTTCGCGCGCTTAAAATCTACTATGATTAGTTCCGCAGAATATTTTTTTGCTGCGCTCATATATTTTGTTAATGTCATTCTCTCCGCAGGGGATAAATCACTTTCCTTTTTTTGCAGAAGTGATTGGAAATCTAATATACGTTGCTTACCTTGCAATAATCGCGTTTGGAAATCTTGAGCTTCTTTTTCTGTATAAGGAAAATAAGCAAAGCCATGGCCATGCCTAGCCGCATTAGCAAAATGTTCTGGAGCTAAATCTCCTGGATGAGATTTCTTTGCACGCATTTCATGAATGCAAGTTTTATAAGCGTGCAATACTTCATGCCTAAGGATTCCCACTATGCTTTCATGAGATTCACCGCGCAATTTTTCAGAAACCAGCGTAAGCACTTTTGTAGCCGAATGAAATGTAGCAAAAGAATCGGGGCGATCAGCTAAGTTTTCCGTAAAAGAGAGCGTTACGCCATTTTCAAAAATCGTGGTTAATTGATGTTTAAAAAGCTCATTTCTTTCTGCTTCTTCATTAATCAAACGAGAAATATGGATGGCAAATGGAGTCACTAAAAAATCTTTAGCATATTTTGATAAATCAAAGGGTCTTGTTTGCATAGTCTACATTTTCACGAAAGGCTGACGGATTCTATAGGAATCATTAACAAGAGTAAACAAGTAGACAAAAAGCCTCTTATGTGCTATTTTTGCGCAAAATAATATGAAGCTGATCATACGAGGAGTTTAAACATGCACGCAAGAAACGTTTTTCTTACCTTAAGCGCTATAGGTGCTGTCGTTTTCTTTAGACAACAAAATCACGCACAAATAGCTTCTGAAGCTGAATATAAAAAAAACCCTAAGAAATTTGAAAAGAAATCCAGTTGTTTAGTCACATGTGATGCCGATGAATATCCAGGCCCTGGCGAATACCCTGCTCCTAACACTTATAATGTGTTTACTACTGTATCAGCTTCCGGAATTGAAAGAACAGCCGAATGCATCAAATGTACACTCGAATTAAGCGCAGAAGATATTAAAACCACTTTCCCTAAAATTTATAATAAATTCCAGAATGAATACGCTAAAGCTTTCTCAGATGCGCTCATTAAAGAACTACAAAATTGTAGCCAGCAAATCCTCCCACAAGATTTTGAAAAATTTATTCTAAAAAATCTTGGAAATGTAAATATAGAATTTTCAACACACAGATTCCGCCCCACACAATCACATGTGTTGCTTGCAACCGGTAAATCCAGTGGGGTTTGGTTTTGGAAAAGTGATGAGATAAAAACATCCTTAACCTTCTTTGTGCATGAAAATTATAATGCAAAGGTTTTTGCTTTATTAGCTAGGGATTTGGTTAGCAAAATAAAAAAATATTATGAAGAAGAACATGTACTTTTAGCGGTAAAGCCTAAGCGAAAATAAAACTAGGATCATCTATGAACCCTAGGGTTGTTTCCCTCTTTACCAAATGATTTAATTCCCAACAACCGTATTTTTTCTGCTTCTAAATCTTCAGTGAGAAGAGGCTTAGATAAAATACGAGCCACTTCTTTTTGTAATATTTTTAATTTTTTAGCAGCTAAAGGCTCATCGTTGGTGTTTATTTTACATAGGGCTTCGTCTATAGCTTGCAAGTGTCGAAGATTTGGAATGTTTTTTTCTCTGAAGCATTTGCCTAAAAACTTGCTTAAATCATTGATTTCTCTTTGCAGACCTCTAGCGGTTAAATAACTTGAATGAAAAAATCCACCGTATTGAAGAGCGAGATCAAATACCGCTGCGGGCAATGCTTCATCAGCGTTGCGGAGTGTAGCAAGATCGGATTGAATAGCGCGAGAAACCTTCAGCGCATTTTGCGGAGTTAATAATGTGACAACCTCCTGCCAATTTTCTTGTTTTGCTAAATCAAGAAATACTGGATAATTTACTAAGCTATTAAACACTTCCTTATTTTTTAGAATTAGTGAAAGGTGAAAGATTGCAATCAATTCTTCCGGAGAGAGCCCTCGAATATAGACAACCAATTTTGCCGCGTAAGTTTTTCGTAATATTTGGTCAAGAGTTTTTTGTGCGTATCTTAATATTATCGTCAATGGCTGAAGCTTGCCAGGCATATTGGGATACCTTGAATAAATGTCATATGTCTTTTTTAGGTAAAGTGCGACTTTATTTAAATCTTTAGGAACATGCTGACCCTCCCTAAATAGGATGTGTAAATACCAGCTGAGGACACTTGATAGATTAAGTGAAGCACAAAAAATTAGAAAATCGAGAGCCTCTTTTGTG
>JABDEM010000035.1 GCA_013287085.1 Gammaproteobacteria bacterium | reverse complement strand
CATCACGTTCAGTACCTAAAGTTGCAACGACAATTGCTTGTGTTTCACCGCGGGTAAATAAAGCAGAACCGTGAGTACGGGGTAATAAACCCACTTGAATATTAATAGGTCTAACGGTTTTAGTGTCGCGACCATCAATACGTGGCATGCCATCTAAAATTCGGTTACGAACTAAATTACTTTCAAGAATACCAAACACGTGTTTCACTTCTTCGGTTAATACGGCTTGATCTAATTCGGTATTTTCAGAGAGCACTTGTGCAACGACTTGATCACGTAATTCTTTTACCGTGGTTGTGCGCGCTTGTTTATCTTGAACTTGATACGCTTCAGCAAGTTTTGCTTCACACAAAGCTTTCAAACGCGTTTGAACGGTTTCATTCACCTTAGGTGGCTGCCATTCCCACGCAGGTTTGCCTGCTTCACTCACTAATTCTTTAATAGCATTAATAACAGTTTGCATTTCACGATGTGCAAACATCACTGCTTCTAACATGGTTTTTTCAGGCAATTCTTGGGCTTCTGATTCAACCATTAAAACAGCATGTTCAGTACCTGCAACCACCATGTCTAATTCAGAGGTTTCAAGTTCAGTAAAAGTTGGATTTAAAATGAATTCGCCATTGTCGTAACCTACACGTGCTGCACCCAAAGGACCTTTAAAAGGCAACCCTGAAAGTGCTAACGCAGCGGAAGCCCCAATCATAGCTGCAATATCTGGATCAACTTCTGGATCCATAGACATAACCGTTGCAACCACTTGAACTTCGTTACAGAAGCCTTCTGGGAACAGAGGTCTAATGGGTCTATCAATCAAACGTGAGGTCAGCGTTTCTTTTTCAGAAGGCTTACTTTCACGTTTGAAATAACCACCGGGAATACGACCAGCAGCATAAGTCTTTTCTTGGTAATTGACTGTCAGAGGAAAAAAATCACGTCCGGGGACTTCTTTTTTTTGTCCTACGGCCGAAACCAACACCACAGTATCATCCATACTCACTAAAACGGCTGCCGTAGCTTGTCTGGCGACCGTACCTGTATCTAATGTAACTGTATGATTACCATACCGAAATGTTTTTTTGACTGATGCCACTAATGATTACTCCTATCCTCTCACGTCTAATTCTTGCACTAATTTGCGATATGCCTGTGGGTTTGTTCTCTTCATGTATTGCATGAGTCTGCGGCGTTTGCTGACCATTTTGGTCAAGCCGAAACGAGAGTGAAAATCATGTTTATGAATTTTCAAATGTTCCGTTAACTCATTGATACGGGAAGTTAACAGCGCCACTTGCACCTCAGCAGAGCCAGTATCTGTCGCTGAACGCCCAAATTTGCTCTTAATTTGCGTTTTGGTTGCAGTTGTTAATGCCATATAAACTCCTAATCTATTGATAAAAATTCTAAAAGCCGCCCATTGTATCGGGGTCCAAGGCCTCGAACAAGGCTTTTTAGGGTTTTCTTTAGATAAAGCCAGCTGTATAATGCCTGATCAAAAAAACGAGGATGAATAAAATGTTCACTGAATGCCTGAGAAGGGTTTATCGAAGAGCCTATAATTGGGCCTACCCTATAATACCCCCTGCGCCTGTTTTTTCGCTTCCTCCAGCGATAGAACAATCAAATTTAGTCCCTTTTCTAGATATAGCAGACGCTTCAGCATTCGCTAAAGTGTGTCGCCAATCTAGAGCTTCCGTCGGTTTTTTCAATAACAGTGAGCGAATGCGTAACCCCAAAACTCGCTCCGATAGGATTCTTTCACTCAAGCGCAAAATCAGATTGCTAGACTATTTTATGGCTTTAGCTACAAAGAAAAAAGCCAAGAAAAATCCCTTACAAGGGCGTGTTAAAAATGTCTGCGCGCTAGATACCGCATTAGTCGTCGGAGCAGGTACCGCGACCATTGGAGGAGTAGCAAGCTTAATAACCACCAGTTATCGTTCAGACAATTTCTTTTCCAGATCCTCGCCTTGGATCACTTCTCTCAATCAAACTTGCTACCAACACTATATCCGACAAATCCAGTCCCAAGAACAGATACCTATATCAGGAGAAATAGACTCTTGGGTGGGGCCTTACCCTTTTTGTATTGATCCCTCCTATAAAGACGTAGGGACACAGGGAAATTTAAACCCGGGCATACTCCCTTTAAATAGCCCCAAGATTTTGGCTGAATGTTTTAACTATTGCGCCGAACTTATCGGTTTTTCAAATAAAGAAACCCAGTATTACCTCACCACGATGCTAGGATTTCTATTTTTATTTTTACTAATAAGAAAAATAGGTTCCTATCGGGGTATCCAAATAAGACAAGGTGGACCAGACCGATTTAATGAAGACCCTGTTGCTCAAGTTTCAGCGCAACTTAAGCTGGCGCTAGAAAAAATTCAACATGAATTTCGTCACGTTGAACCCAATCCTTTTGCAAACTCCAACGATTTAACACTGGGTGAATTACTGACTCTGATTGGAACAACTAAACTGGAGTTAAGTCATCAATTAGAACAATTACTACAGCAGCCCGTTGAAGTCGTTGTCAGAAGAGTAGTATTGGAGAGAAAAGACGATGAGGATGAAAGAACAGCGTTATTGCCGCACGGTTCTCGCAGATCAGCGTATGGAGCTCTTTAATTTAAAGCGATCAAGCGTTTAGCAGTGACTTGGCCGTCTTCTAAAACAGTCCCTAAACCTAAGAATTGATCTTTTTCATCAAAAATTCTCACTACGGGTTCTTTAGGGAGATGAGTGACTCTGACGGGTTGGCCTTGGCGAAAATAATAAGCGGAATCTAGTGTAAGCTTAACTGCAGGTAATTTTAATAAGGCTGTTTCGATAGGTAGCAGCATGCTTTTAAGTTTTAGATTGCCTTCTTCTTCTAATACTTTAGTTAAATAATCTAACGAATACATAGGGGCATTTTCATAAGGCGCTACTGCGATGCGATGCAAGTTAGCAACATAAGCACCACAACCTAATTGATTACCTATATCTTCTATTAGCGTACGAATATATGTCCCTTTGCTGCAATGGACATCGATCGTAAATTTATCGTTTTGAAAATCTAATAATTTTAAATTAAATATTTGTACGGAGCGCGCTGCGCGTTCTACTTCAATGCCTTTGCGGGCTAATTTATATAAAGGCTGGCCATTTAATTTTAGCGCGGAAAACATGGGCGGAATTTGCTTAATTTCACCCATAAAACGCGGGAGAATTTTTTCTAATAAAGATTGAGTAATCCCATCTAAAGAAGCTGTTGCAATAATTTCACCTTCAGCATCCCCTGTGGTAGTCTTGCATCCCATTTGCGCTGTGACTCTATAATATTTATCTGACTCTAATAAATATTGAGAAAATTTTGTAGCCTCACCAAAACAAAGGGGCAACATGCCGGTTGCGAGTGGATCTAAACTTCCGGTATGGCCTGCTTTTTTAATACCAAATAAACGTTTAGCGCGCTGCAACGCGGCATTAGATGATAATGAAAGGGGTTTATCTAAGAGTAAA
Source organism: Gammaproteobacteria bacterium (assembly GCA_013287085.1). GTDB lineage: Bacteria > Pseudomonadota > Gammaproteobacteria > DSM-16500 > DSM-16500 > JABDEM01. The sequence continues at coordinate 12,711 of JABDEM010000035.1, read as the reverse complement.
ATACCGTGCATAGCTTCTACTTATGATCTTTTAAGGCTTTATCAATGAGCGATGAAATATGTTGGCCGTGTAAGGCGGTATCATCGTAAACAAATTTTAAGTCGGGAATTACGCGCAAAACGATGCGTTTTGCGAGCAAAAAACGTAAATTTTTGGATTCTTCATTGAGGGCTTCAATCACTTTTTTTGCGTTATTTTCATCTAAGACGCTAACAAATATTTTAGCGTGTGAAAAATCAGGTGAAACTGACACTTCAGTAATCGTTGCCAGACTTAAATCCGAACCATGGCTTTCTCTTAATAAGATATTAGCCAATTCAGCTTGAATAAGATCTGCGACTCGTCGCGTACGATTCGTCTCTTTTTTTGGCATTAGAGAACCCGTTTCACTTCTGTTTTTTCAAAGACTTCAATTTGATCGCCCGCTTTAATGTCATTATAGCTCTTCACGCCAATACCACATTCCATGCCTGCGCGTACTTCGCTGGCATCATCTTTAAATCGACGTAAAGATTCTAAAGCACCTTCAAAGACAACCACGTTTTGACGTAACACGCGAATAGGGGCATTACGTTTGACGACGCCTTCTAATACCATACAACCTGCAATCGCGCCCAATTTAGAAGAGCGGAATACATCGCGAACTTCTGCCAAGCCAATAATTTTCTCTTGAATTTCCGGCGCCATAATACCGCTCATCGCGCGCTTAACTTCATCGACCACATCATAAATAATACTGTGATAATGTAAATCAATGCCTTCGGCTTCAATTAATTTTCGCGCTTCGTTATCTGCTCGCACGTTAAATCCAATCATAATAGCGCGAGAAGCAATCGCTAAATTGACATCGGTTTCACTAATGCCACCCACGCCACTGGAAACAATTTTAACTTTGACTTGTGGGTTAGATAATTCAGTTAAGGCTTGCACTAAAGCTTCTGCAGAACCTTGAACGTCTGCTTTTAAAATAATATTTAAAGATTGTTCTTTGCCTTCAGCAAGCACTCGTTCAAAAATATTTTCGAGTTTAGCAGCGGTTTGTCTCGCTAATTTCACTTCACGGAATTTACCTTGGCGGAATAATGCCACTTCACGTGCTTTTTTCTCATCAGTAACGACCATCATGTCATCACCCGCTTTGGGTGCGCTCGATAAGCCTAAAATTTCAACGGGAATAGAAGGACCTGCGCTTTCCACTTGGTTACCGGTTTCATTGAATAAAGCGCGTACGCGACCATATTCAAATCCAGTTAAAAGAATATCGCCTTTGCGTAAAGTGCCTTGTTGTACTAACACACTCGCAACCACACCACGGCCTTTATCTAAACGCGCTTCAATAATGACGCCGCGCGCAGGAGCATCTATCACTGCTTTTAAATCTAAGACTTCAGCTTGTACCAAAATAGAATCCAACAAAGCATCAACACCGGTTCCTGCTTTGGCAGAAATCGGAACAAAAATAGCGTCCCCACCCCACTCTTCAGGAATCAAACCATATTTTGAAAGATCATTCTTAACACGATCAGGATCCGCTTCGGGTTTATCCATTTTATTAAGCGCAACCACCATAGGAACATTAGCGGCTTTAGCATGATTGATCGCTTCTATCGTTTGCGGCATCACACCATCATCAGCAGCGACGACTAACACGACGATATCAGTTAATTTTGCACCGCGTGCACGCATGGCGGTAAATGCCGCGTGACCCGGAGTATCTAAAAAAGTAATCACGCCTTTTGGAGTTTCAACATGATAAGCGCCGATATGCTGTGTAATACCACCCGCTTCTGTGGCGGTAACTTTAGTACGACGAATATAATCTAATAAAGAGGTTTTACCATGATCCACGTGGCCCATAATCGTTACCACGGGCGCTCTGTGAACTGCTTCACCTTCTATAGCGATAGGGGCTTTCGTTAACGCTTCTTCCATAGCATATTCTGAAGTCGCGGTAGGTTTATGGCCTAATTCTGAAACCACTAACATTGCGGTTTCTTGGTCAATGACTTGGTTGATGGTGACAATAGCGCCCATCTTCATCATGACTTTAATCACTTCAGCGGCCTTGATAGACATTTTCTGAGCAAGATCTGCAACAGAAATACTTTCTGGAATGGCGACTTCATGAATCATGGGGGCTGTCGGCTTAGTAAACGCTTGAATTTTGACTGGCATCGCATTTTTTCTAGCCGTTTTACCGGTTCGCTTTAAACGTCGTTGTTCAATCGCATCATCATCTTCTTCGGTTTTACCCAACACATAATTGATGTTCGCAACTTTTGCGACTCTCACATCAAATTGTTGGGCGTTATCAGTTCCTCTGCCACGAACCGCTTTCTTTTTCTTTTTCGGGCGTTCTTCTTCTTCGACTTCAGCTTGTTTTTCGCCTTGGAATTTTTCTTTGGGGCGTTTGGCTTTTTCAAGTTCAGCTGCTTTTAAGGCTTCTGCATCAACGGCTTCTTTTACGGGAGCCGCAGCATCAATAATAGGTTCTATCGATTCTTGTTTTGGTAATTCAGGTTCAGCAACGACTGCGGGTGCAGCTTCTGTTTTTTCATCTTCTGTTAGCGGACGCTTAACATAAGTGCGCTTTTTGCGTACTTGAACACTAATCGTTTTTCCAGCGCCTTGGTGACTTGAGACTTTAATTTCACTGGTTTTAGCGCGGCGTAAAACAATTTTTTCAGGTGCTGCATCTTTTTTAGCGCCATGATGATCTTGCAAATAACGCAAAAACGTTTGCATTTGCTCTTCGGAAACATTGGGATTTTCTTTCGTAACATTGATCTTGGCTTTTTTAAATTGTAGCAAAAGGTCATCGACTGAAGATGCACCAATATCGGCCGCAAACTTTTCTAATGGAACGCCACCTTCTTTAGAAGTTGTTTTCTTTGTAACCATCATTACCTCTCCACCCGACTCATCTGTCATTCATTTTCAAACCAATGTTTTCGAGCTGTCATAATTAATTTAGCTGCGTTTGTTTCATTAAAGCCTTCTATTTCCACTAAGTCACTAATGGATTGTTCAGCCAAATCTTCGCGCGTGATAATGCCATGATTGGCTAGCACATAAGCGAGGTGACGATCTAAGCCTTCGACTTCTAGCAAATCTTCTGCAGGCTCTGCCTTTGATAATTCCTGTTCTTCAGCAATCGCTTTAGTGAGCAATACCGATTTTGCTCTTTCACGTAAAGTTTGTACTAACTCTTCATCAAAACCATCAATTTCTAGTAATTCTTCCGTGGGAACATAAGCAATTTCTTCTAAAGTCGTAAAACCTTCTGAAGCTAATACTTGCGCAATATCTTCATCGACGCCTAATTTTTCAGTGAAGAAATGTAACACACCTTCTTCTTCAGCCGCGGTTTTATCTTTTGCTTGTTGCTCAGTCATCACGTTTAATTTCCAACCTGTTAATTCGCTCGCTAAGCGAACATTTTGTCCATTGCGACCAATCGCTTGCGAGAGCTGTTCTTCTTTTACCGCAATATCCATCGTATGGGAATCTTCATCGACGACAATGGAGGCAACTTCTGCAGGAGCCATCGCATTAATCACTAACTGCGCTGGATTATCATCCCAGAGAACGATATCAATTCGCTCACCGCCCAATTCACTGGAAACCGCTTGAACGCGTGCACCACGCATACCGACGCATGCGCCTATAGGATCAATACGTTTATCATTGGTTTTAACCGCAATTTTGGCGCGAGAACCAGGATCGCGTGCAGCTGCTTTCACATCAATTAACTCTTCACCAATTTCTGGCACTTCAATCTTGAATAATTCAATCAACATTTCAGGACGCGTGCGGCTTAACAACATTTGCGGTCCGCGTACATCGTCACGAATTTCATATAAATAAGCACGTATTCTATCGTTAGTACGCACGGCTTCGTGTGGAATCATTTCAGTACGGAGTAATAAACCTTCTGCATTATTTCCTAAATCAATAGAAACAAAATCGCGTACCACTTTTTTGATAATGCCTGAAACTAATTGACCTTGTTTTTCACGGTAAGCTTGAGCTACTTGTGCGCGTTCTGCTTCAGATACTTTCTGAACGATCACTTGTTTCGCTTTTTGCGCCGCAATACGTCCAAATTCAACAGAGTCCATAGCCTCTTCTACGTATTCCCCTTCTTTAATAGAAGGATTACGTTTGAGAGCATCGGCTAATTTCATGCGCGGGATAATGCTGTGTTCTTCTTCATCAATACTGGTTTCATCAAAATCATCGGCAACCACTAACCAGCGTTTAACGGTTTTATAATCGCCTGTTTTACGATTAATCGTAACTTTGACATCCATAGGCTCATGAGCCAATTTTTTAGTCGCCATTTCTAAAGCGGCTTCTAACGCTTTAAAAATAACTTCGCTATCCACACCTTTTTCGTTGGATACTGCTTCAACCACTAATAAAATTTCTTTATTCATAGCGTTTCAACCTCATTTTTCACTTATTACATTCCCTTTCTCAATGAAGGAGAAGGGTATCACAATCTCACCCGTGTCAGCCAAAAGATAAATTTTTTCATCGTCGACTCGCAACAATTTACCTTCCCATTTACGCCTAGCCTCAAGCGTTGTATGCAATCGCAGCTTGAGTCGCTGGCCTAGCTGATTTTCATAGTGCGCCAACAAAAACAAAGGCCGATCTAATCCAGGAGATGAGATTTCTAGCAGATACTGTCCAGGAATTGGATCCTCTCTGTCTAACATCTCACTCACAGCATGACTAACTGCAGAGCAGTCATCTACCGTAATTCCTTGATTTTTATCAATATATATTCTTAAAACCGAATGACTACCTGCGCTCGTCCATTCACATCCTACAAATTCATACCCCATCTTTTCAATCAAAGACGAAAGACTATTTTGTATTTCAGGAGCCACTTTTTTCATTTTAGTCCCACACAAAATAAAAAACCCCGTTCGGGGTTTTTTATTTTAATATTCATTGTTGGTAGCGGGGGCAGGATTTGAACCTACGACCTTCGGGTTATGAGCCCGACGAGCTACCAGACTGCTCCACCCCGCAACGACTGGACGCTATTCTATAGGAAAGTCGTCTTTGCATACAAGCGGAATGTGACAGTTAACTCCTATTAATGTTTATACTTGTTAATAATTTGCTGTAACTGCTCTTGATCTGCTTGTCCCGGGATGAAAGAAATGGAATCCGCTGGCGCACCATTTTTCACATCGGTTTTGGCAATAAAGAGAGCAGGGGTACCCAACAACTGTAAATCTTGACCCAATTTAGTGTTTTGAGCAATTTGATCGCTAATTTGTTTATTATTCATATCTAATTTCGCTTTATCGATATCTAAACCCGCAGTCTTAGCGGAAGCAAAAATCATCGCCTCAGTGATAGGCAACTGTTTGAGCTTCATCATGGCACCATAGTAAGGATAGTACTTGCCTTGAATTTGCGCAGCTAAAGCAATACGGGTAGCTGTTTCAGAGGCCTTACCGCGAATAGGGAATTCGACATACACTACTCGTAAATCAGGGTTTGCTTTAATTAAAGCTTCAATAATAGGCTGCATATTCACGCAATGGGGGCATTGGTAATCAAAGAATTCAACCAAGCTCACCGCGCCTTTTGGATTCCCAATCACTGGATTTCCCGCATTGTGGAATAATTGATCCGCAAATTTAGGCGCTAATTGATGGGTTTTTTCGATAGTTTTCTTCGCTTCATCCATTTGTTTTTGTTGCATAGCCTGTAATGCTTCCACAATCACTTCTGGATTTTTAATAATATAGTCATGGAGCACGCTTTCAATTTTAGCTTTTTCTTCAGGTGAAACTGGAGGTGGGGGTGGTGTTACGGCTGCAACGGGTGCGACTACTGGTGCCGCAGCTGCTACAGGGGTTGGCGCTGCAGGTGTTAAAGCAGCATACACAGCCGCCGCACCGCCTGCCATTAACAAACCCACTAAAATAGTTCCACTGAGCTTACGAATTTTCACTGATACCTTCCTCCATTAAAATATGGTTTTAAATTAGCTTTTGAATCGCCTGGATTCTCATTTTACGAATCTTGTCACCAATCTCTATCCCTGACAATCCTTTTTCTATTTCAATTTTAATATTTTTAGCCGCATTAAAATATTTTTTTAGTAATTCAGTCTTAAGCGTTTCACCCAAACAAATCTCACTGACACTCAAGAACTTATAAAATCGGTCTTCACGCCTAAAGGCATCCACTGATTGCAATAAATCAAGCACCTGTTCGGGTGTTTCAAATATTTGTAAGGTGTTCTGAAAACGAATCACCAACAAAGCCAAATCCCGATATTCGCTGGGGACTCGATAACGATCACAGAACTCACGCAATTCTTTTTCTGAAGCAAGATGCAATAAAATAGCAAAGCGTTCTAAGGGATCATGACTCTTTTGTAATAAATTAATAGTCAGATTTTGCGGGAATAATATTTCTAAAGCGCCACAAGATTTTAAGACTGCAAAAAAATTTTCTGGGGTTTTTTCTGAGAGTGCACGCTCTAATTCTTTCCATACGCGTTCAGCGACTAGCGCATTCACTTCGCCCTTTTTAACCATTTCTTTCATTAACTCTGTGGTTTCAGGAGCAATGGTGAAACCAAAACGTGCGGCAAATCTCGCGATACGCAAAATACGAACTGGATCTTCTACAAAAGCAGGCGAAACATGGCGCAACATTTTATTTTTTAAGTCTTCTTGGCCATTAAAGGGGTCAATAATCTTATCCCCATCTTTAGCCATGGCATTAATGGTTAAATCACGCCGGGCTAGATCTTCTTCCAAAGAAACTTCGGGGGCCGCATTAAAAGTAAATCCTTTATAGCCCAACCCTACTTTGCGTTCGGTTCTGGCTAGTGCGTATTCTTCAGAAGTTTTAGGATGTAAAAAAACCGGAAAATCTTTTCCTACGGGTTTATAGCCTTTGGTCAACATTTCTTCAACCGTTGCCCCAACGACGACCCAATCTTTCTCTTTATGAGGCAAGCCCAATAACTCATCTCGTACCGCACCACCGACTAAATATATTTTCATGATCGACTCGGGTTTAAAAAAAGGCTATTCTGCGTCGATCATAACATACCTAAAAACGTTTGAGGCACACATGACTGCATCAAGAAAAGCATTGGGTCCCTGGATGTTAACCGCCTTGGTTGCGGGAAACATGATTGGGTCTGGAGTTTTTTATCTGCCGACTGAGCTTGCAAGCTACGGCAGTATTAGTATTTTTTCTTGGATTTTTACCTCAATTGGCGCGCTGTTACTTGCGCTCGTCTTTGCAAAGTTAAGCACCATTATGCCAAGAATCGGCGGACCTTATGCGTATTGCCGTGAAGGGTTTGGTGAGTTTGTGGGTTTTCAAATGGCTTACAATTATTGGATTGCATTATGGGTAGGCAATGCGGCAATTGCTGTCGCTCTCTCCGGTTATTTAGGTGTCTTTTTCCCTGCATTAAATAACAGTCATTTATTAAGTTTTGGCGTGAGCGTCAGTTTTGTTTGGATTTTAACTTTAATTAATTGTTTAAATACCCGCTGGGCAGGTATGACTCAGCTCATCACGACTATTTTAAAATTAATCCCCTTATTATTAGTAGGGATTGTAGGATTATTCTTTATTCACCCTTCCCATTTATTAAATGACTTTAATGTCAGCCATCAATCGAATTTATTTGCATTTAGTAGTGCCGCAACCTTAACACTTTGGGCTTTTATAGGATTAGAGTCCGCAACCGTTCCAGCAGAATCGGTGGATAATCCTAAAAAAAATATCCCTCGCGCCACTATAAACGGCACATTAATTGCAGCGTTTGTCTATATCGCAAGTACCGTTGCTATCATGGGTTTAATTCCGATGAGCCAATTAGCGCACTCAACAGCCCCTTTTGCAGACGCCGTTAATTTTATTGTAGGCCCAATCGGAAAATATATTGTGGCAGCAGGTGCTGCCATTTCTTGTTTAGGAACCTTAAACGGCTGGATTTTATTACAAGGCCAAGTTCCACTTGCCGCCTCTCGTGATAATATTTTCCCCGAAAGATTCGCAAAAACTTCTAAACGCGGCATACCCGTTTATGGATTAGTACTCACCAGTATTTTAATTACGTGTTTATTATTTTTAACTTTAGATCGCGGATTGATTGAGCAATTTAAATTTATTACCTTGCTCGCAACCCTTTCTTCTTTAATACCTTATTTATTTACTACGATGGCAGAATTAATTATTTTCAAAAAATATCCGCAAGAATTTAACGGCGAGCGACTGCTTTGGTCTTCTGTGATTGCTGTACTAGCCTGTATTTATTCTTTCTGGTGCATTATGGGATCAGGTCAATCGATTGTTTTTTATGGAAGTTTATTGTTTTTTACCAGTGTACCGGTGTTTGTCATCATGAAGCGCAAAAACGGTGTAATTGCTTAATTATAGGCTATAATTGATTTATACACGCTACCAGGAGAACACAATGAAAATCATTCATTTTTTTATACTTTTACTTTTTTTCTCAATTAATGCTTTTGCTTTAGAAAGCTGTCCAGTATTGAACTGGTCGGGGACTGTAAAAACTATCGGAGCACCTAAAGGGTGGTTTTCTGGACAGGTAGATCCAATAACAGAATGGCAAGCGCTTATTCCAGAAAAATGGACTGTTAGATATCCTAATTATTATCAAAATGGAAAAATTATTTTTTTACTTCCTGGCTTATATCTTTCGCAGGGAAAAACAAATGCAGTTCCGCCTACCATTCTTAAAGATGCTGAACAAACTCATGATGAAGTAAAACTCTTGAAAGATGGCACTATTTCTTGCCACCATTCGGTTAGATGGAATTATGACGCCTATGCTCCCAATTGGTCCGTTCAATTTCCAGAAGTAATCTCAACTCAAAAAACCTCAGCAGGAAAACTTACCCCTATGTCGGGGGCGGAAGTATTTGGCTGGAGGGAATGTTTTGGAGATGATATGGATTGTTTATATTATTGCGAAGCTGGGGGACAACACCCCTGCAACTGGGAATGGAATCAATAAGAAATTTCTTTTAACGCTTGTTCTGCGCATTTTACATCAAAACGTAAATGCGCAGGACTAAGTGTTCCCAAAATAACACTCGTGACTCCTGCTACATTAAAAATAAATTGCATAGCTTTTTGAATATCCTGTTCATGACCGCTCGCCAAAGCTTTTTTGATAAAAACTTTTTTATTTTTTTGTTTCGCGTATTCAATAACAGATTTTTCTTCGGTGTAAGTAGGATTATAAGTCACCATCACAACATCCGCCTGATCAACGGTTAGCTTTCCACCCTCAACAGTCTTAGTCGACATCCCAAAGCTTCTAATATCGCCTTTTTGTTTTAATTTTTCTAAAGTTTCAAACACGCGATCTTCTTCTATAATTTTTTTATCTTCACCATTAGAATGAACTAAAACGATATCTAAATAATTTGTTTTTAAGCGCTGCAAACTTCTTTCAATACTTTTAGTGATACTCTTAGCTGAGAAATCATAATAAGATTTCCCATTTTCAAATTCTTCGCCGGCTTTAGTGCAAATAATCCAAGAGTCTCTGTCTTTTAATAATTTTCCTAAACGTTCTTCACTAGTTCCATAAGCAGGCGCTGTATCTAATAAATTAATACCTAGTTCTTTTGCTGTTTGTAATAATTCTAAAATAACTTTATCACTAGGCAATTCAAATTCTGTTGGATATTTCACGCCTTGGTTGCGGCCAAATTTAACCGTCCCTAAACCAATGCGGCTTAACTCCATCATAACAATTCATCCCAAATGGGTTTTACTACCGCAGGCATAGGCCAGGCGCGTAAAGCACGTACATCACCTACGTGTTTTTCTAAAGGGCCTAGCGCTGCTACTATTTCTTCGCCTAACTTAGGCGCGAGCGCAAATTTAGTAGGCCAAGCAACCATAATGTTTTCTAAGTTTTTTAACACGCAAGAATCCGGACGTTTACCTTCTTCTTGCAGGCCTTCCACGCGATCGACGAAGAAGCTTGCAAATTGTGCTTCCGAAAAATCTATCCAGGGGAATAACACATGTAATTCTTCTTTGGCTATTTGGATTTGACTCGCTTGATCACGCGTCACGCCTTCTTCCGCTAATTGTCCGCCTAAATACCAAATGGCTTGTCTATCTTCAGCAACATGAGTCGTAATTGTAATGCGGGGTGTTGCACTCATACCCAAACAATGGGCATAAAGAGGATGAGACGTTGGGATTTTCATCATGACCATATGTAAAGGTCGGCGCTGCATCGCCACTTCTTTATTTTTCAGTGCATTTAATAAAATTTCATTGCCAGCACCGGCGGTAAAAATATATTTTTGCGCTTTAATAGTAATAGGTTCTAAAGGTTCAGCGCTTACCACCATTTCATCTAATTGTTGTGCGTCATTAAAATGTAATTGTTCAATTCTAAAAGGATCCATTTTAAAAATTAATTCTTGATTGGGTCTTACTAATTCACGAATTAAAGAAGGCATGTCTATGACCATTTCATCTAATTCATATACTTGGCCTTTGAAATCTTCGTTTTGAAAAATCAGGGGGAACTCTTCGCGTTTTAATAATTTGACTTGGCTATTTAAAGTCATGCTGGCTAGAAAGCCGCCGATTTTTCCGCTGAAAGTTCCAGGAGACCAAAGATATTGTTGCTTTGATAATATTTGAACTTTACTTAAATCCACTTCGCCTTGCCCTGCTAAACATTGCTTCCAGCGCTCTGGCATAGTCGAAATAGATTGGGCAGCTGAGGTCATCATGCCTTGTAGAGCATATTTAGTACCGCCATGAATAATACCCTGGGCTTTGCTAGTTTGACCGGCTCCCAAAGCTTCACTTTCTAATAATATCACCGAATAACCTAAAGCTTTTAGGCGATTTAATACCCATAATCCAGCAATGCCACCCCCAACAATCGCAACATCGACATTCACGGTATTTTTCATAAGTTGCCTCAGGGTTAAAAAGAAGGTTAGGTATTTCAAACTATTTTTGCTGGATAATCAATAACCACGTTGCCAAACGGCTTTTTTTTATTTAGTCTGAAATTTATGAATAAAGGATTGTTCTTTGTTATCTTATGTTTAAGTCTAAAAGGGGCGCTTGCTGCTGATAGCTCGCAAATCTCTGTACCCACCACTTCGCCCAAATATGCATCGGCTGTAAATCCACCACCTCCACCTCCACCTTCACAAGTGGTTAATAATGAACAATACGGTCCTTTTCCTATGTGTCCTGCGACCCTTGTTTGTCCGGATATTAATAATAAAATACCCGCGGGAACCACTTTAAATTGCCCAGCCATTTGTACGCTGACTCGCAGTGTAGGCATTGATCCTTCTTCCAATACCATCACCGGAACCGTTGATGCTGTTTGTCCGACAGGTTATGTCGCTATTAATGCTTTTAACATGGGCAAGGTCCCTGGAGCCTATGGTCCCAATGTACCCGCCCAACCAACGGGGGATGAAAATGAAATTATTAATGGGGACCTAGCAACTACGGGTATACCTTTCCCTATTCCATCCATGGCTAGTTATAACAATTATGCAAGCCATCCTAATTTATTTACTTGCACGCTTGATGGAACCCCATACCCAGAACCTCAACAATGCATCACCGGAATAAATCCTCCTCACTCCCAACCACCCAATAATTATCTAATTGCAAGATCCAATAACAGCCCGATAACTGGCCCACTTCAAGTGTTGCCCCAGAGCTCAACTGTCTCTGGCGTAGCACAATACACTTATTGGTTGCAAAATGATCAGACGGCTGTTGCAAACGACCCGGATGGCGTTAATGAATGGTGTGAATACAGCAATTGTGGTGCGAGTACTAGGGCACATGGTTGCTTTTGGGGAGCAGCGGGAACGATGTATTGGTTCCAAGCCGCTTATCAATTTGTACGCTGTACAATTAACTCAGGATTTATTACTACTTCGCAATCAGCGCCCTTATCGGTCACTTGTGCGCGATCACAACCTACTTGGCTCACACCCAACTAATTTAAGGAAGAATGAATGGTTCGGTTAAAATTAAAATTCGCATTCTTACTTCTCTTAACCCAAAGTGTTTTAGCTGATACCCAATCTCTTCCTGCGCCCACTTTTCCTATTTCAAGTTGGCAATCTTATATGGGTTATTTATCTGCAGTCGATCTTAAAGGAAATCATCTTTATCATTGTTGGTTAGGTAGCGCGGAAAATGATACTGACATGAAAGCTTATACCGTTTCGTTTTGCGGTAAAGATGGGGCGAGTTATATGCAGACTTATGATTTAGACCATCCAGTTTATGATCCTACGCTTGAATATGTTTTTCCCAATCCTTATCCCAATCCCACCAATATTCCCAATAATCATGCGTCGATGATTAATGGCAATGTTGCGGGTTGGATCGCTAATACGACTTCAGTTCGTTATGGTCTAAGGACAACGAATTGTTTTTCATCTGCAGATTGCAAAAGCGAACCTACCTCCTGCGGCACGCTTGCCGATAAGCGAAATTATTCTTGGGATTATGCTTACATGAAATGCAAATTGATTGCAGGAGCCGTTGCGAATGCACAAGCCATTGCTGCGGCAGCTTTAGCTGCTGCGGAAGCTGCGAAAGCCGCCGGTAAAACTCCTGATGAAGCAAAAGCAGATGCAGATGCAGCAGCGCTTGCTGCAGGGGCGA
>JABDEM010000034.1 GCA_013287085.1 Gammaproteobacteria bacterium | reverse complement strand
TCATCTTCATGTTTACCAGAAATACCCGTCCAAAATTCTTCTTTGACGGTTTTTAAATAAGGACGAATTTTATCAAGGTATTTTTTCATAATTTCCTTTAACTTTGCTTTTCTTGTAATTTCGCTAATACTTGTTCCCGCGGTCCTGCCATTAATATTTTTCCTTCTGCTAAGACCATCACATTATCAACATGGGTTACAACTGAGGGTCTATGAGCAATAATAATGATAGTGACTTTTCTCTTGCGTAATTCATCCAAGGCTTGAGCGAGAGCGACTTCACCTTCATGATCTAAATTCGCATTCGGTTCATCTAAAATAATTAAAGCTGGGTTTTTGTAGAAGGCTCTCGCTAAGGCAACCCGTTGCCGTTGGCCGCCTGATAGTGTGTAAGAATTCGATTTAATCGGGGTGTCATAGCCATGGGGTAAATGTAAAATTAAATCATGAACGCCAGCAAGTTTAGCGGCTTCAATGACGGCTTCATCGTCTATTTTTCCCATGCGGGCAATATTATCTTTCACCGTCCCGGTAAATAATTCTACGTCTTGAGGTAAATATCCAATGTATTTTCCAAACTCATCACGATTCCAATTATAAATATCAGCGCCATCTAATCGTAAGTGACCCACGCTAGGTTTAATAGCGCCGACGATGAGTCGTGCCAGCGTAGATTTTCCGGCACCTGAGGGACCAATCAATGCGACGGAATCACCCGCTTTAAGATGAATGGAAACACCGAGCAGAATAGGTTTTTCTTGGGTTGCAACTTTGTAACCTACATTTTCTAACAGTAAGTCACCGGTAGGTCTTGGTAGTTGAATTTCAGAAGAGAGTCGAGTGTCTGATGCAAAATGTTTTTGTAAACGCTCGTAAGCTTCGCGTGCGCCTAATAATTGTTTCCAAGTTCCAATGGCTTGTTCAATAGGGGCGAGTGCGCGTCCCATTAAGATGGAGGCTGCGATCATGGCGCCACCCGTTAAATCACCTTTTAAAACGAAGAAAGCGCCTACGCCCAAAATAAGTATTTGTAAGGTTAAACGCGCAAATTTAGAAATCGCTAAAATAGCCCCCGCGCGATTGCTAGCAATGGTTTGTAATTCGATAACGGGTTTATTTTTTTCTTGCCAATGATGAATGATATTTCCCATCATACCCATGGATTGAATGACTTCTGCGTTGCGTAAACTGGATTCTACATACGATTGCGCAATAATCGCTTTGCCATTCGCTTCAGCCAGTAAAGATTTTGTGGCGCGTTCATTGATAACAGCTAGTGTAAAAAGAACTAACGCACCAAGCGTTGCTACTAATCCTAATGCCGGGTGCAGCATAAAAATAACTATAAGATAAATCGGCAACCAAGGCATATCGAATAAAGCGATAATACCAGCACCGGATACAAATTGGCGCACATTCGTAATATCTCTTAATGCCTGAGGACCATAAGCCTGCCCCGATAAAATTTGATCGGGACTTTTAGCTAGGGCGGTTGGACTTAACATGGAATCTATCCACGTTCCAATATGAACTAAGATGCGTGAACGTACTGTGTCTAATAAAGCTAAAATCATTAAAGCAACAATCGTAATTAACGTTAAAAAGATTAATGTGTCATAACTGTGAGTACCTAACACGCGATCATAGATTTGTAGCATATAGATCGCGGTGGTTAACATGAGGATATTGATAAAGAAACTAAAGAAGGCGGCGACATAAAGAGCGCTTCGGCAAGCGATGGTGGCGCGCTTAAGAAGATCTGTATGAGCCAAAGCCATAAGAAACTCCTTGGTGACTCTATAATTAATTATACGTCTTTAAGGAGGGGTGGCGCCAGGAAGGAGTGGTCAAATTTTTTACTAGGGGCCGCAAGGGCCCCTGTTTTTAGACTATTAGCTGCCTTTTCTTAAGGAGATTAAGCTGATTCCGCAAACAAAGATCCATAAGGCCATTAAGGACCCAACTTGGATATTGAAGTGAATATTAGGTGCAATGCCCGTATAACGGAGAATTAATACGCCTGCGGTGAGGACTGCAAGAATTAATTCAATCGTCCCAACAATGTGCGGCATAGCATTAGAGCGTATGGTGACAAAGCTAGTAATAAAAAACCAAACCAGTAGGCAACCAACCCCCAGCATATCCCCCACAAATACCCCAAAATAACTATGAATGGATTGCAATAAGACAATCATAGCCGCTTGAGTTTGACCGGAAACGCTTGGAATAAAAGTTCCTAAGTACCAGTTAATGCTAGGTAACATCATTAAGCTTAAGGTGAGACCAATAACGCCAGTCGTTGCAAAATACATGCCGACACGCATATTGGCTTCATGTTTATCATTAAAGTTATAGTAAGCGCCGACTGCGCCTGGAATCAGTAATAGCGGAAGAAGTGAGAAGAAGACTAACAATGCACGTATGGAGCCGCTTCCTGCCATAACTTTAAATAAGTCATGCCGTTCAAGTGAGTAGAGCATCGTTTGGTTTTGTACGATATTGTCTAACAGAAGCGTTATGCCTATATAAAGAATGGCAAAAAACACCATACACCATCCGCCAACGAGTATCATTTTGGTATGCTTCATTCTTAATCTCCTTATCTCTGGTTAGGTAGTCTTGTTAATTGCTCTTGAGCATGTTTCTGAAATTGTATTGGGGATGCGATTCCAGAAAAAACATCCGTGTCGCCCCCAAAGACGTTAATGGCGACTGTTCCATAGCCAAGGATTTGTCCTGGAATACCTTGAGTAACAGAAACTTGAGCGATTGCTGACAGTCTAGTTTCATTGCTATGTCGCACAAAAACTCCTTCTTTCATCATGATGCGAAGATTAGTGACCGCAAATTCAGAAGTAATATAAACCAAATAAGTGGTTAACCAATAAAATAACCCAATCAAGGCAAAGAGTAAGGATGCTTTTTGAACCAAAGGATTATCATTAAAATAACAAATCGCTGCAGCAAGGGTCCAAGCAACAGGCGCAAAAAATATAATTAAATGTTTTTGTGTGCGAAACACAATTTGTTCGTTAGTTAAAAGATTTTTTTCAATAAAGCTCATGTATGCCTCTTTTAAAGATGGAAAAATTGTTGAATGCCGGTTAAAAACATTTGTACAGCCATGGTAGTTAAAATCATCCCCATCAGTTTTTCAACCGCAGAAAGCCCTTTTTCACCCAATAATTTTCTTAAGTAATCCGTAAAGACTAAAATAATACTGCAAACAATCCAGGCTATAGATAAAGCGAGTGCCCAAAGCATAATATGTTTAGGAGCTTGGGAGGCTAATAACATCACAAAAGCCATAGCAGAGGGTCCTGCGACTAAGGGAATGGCTAGGGGCACAATCAATGGCTCGCCGTTATACTTAGGTCGCGCCGCTTCATCAGAGTGACTAAAAATCATTTGCAACGCCATCAAAAATAAAATCACACCGCCTG
This sequence comes from Gammaproteobacteria bacterium, assembly GCA_013287085.1. Classification (GTDB taxonomy): domain Bacteria; phylum Pseudomonadota; class Gammaproteobacteria; order DSM-16500; family DSM-16500; genus JABDEM01. The sequence goes on along the minus strand of JABDEM010000034.1, from coordinate 13,441 downwards.
CAATACTGAGCGCCGCTTCAGAAATCTGCATGCTTTGTAGCAGACCTTTTCCGAAAAAGAGAAAACCTAATAAAATAATAAATGCGATAAACGTTTCACGCAAAATAATTAATTTCCGCCGCGCGGGGCTGACGCTGTTTAAGATGGATAAAAATAAGGGAACATTACCCAAAGGGTCCATGACGAGGATTAAAGTGATAGTAGCAGAATAGAGGTTCATGGTGTCTTTTATAGCATATTTAAATCAACTTCGGCAATTGCGTCACCAACGCCATGCGTTCTTTTACAAATTCATTGGTTAAGATAAATCCATAAAGCTCATAGTTATCATTATAAAATAAAGCTTTGGTATTATTATTTGCGGTTTCGATTTGCCAGTTGCCTTGCATATGGCGTGGCGGTGGGCAGACCACAATAGGATGGGCGGGAGTTTTAATAATAACAGGCATAGCAGGATATTCGACCGCTGTTTTTTGGCCCGCTAAAGTTTTGGCAAGTGCGCGTGCAGCATTTAAAATAGGGGCAATATAAGGTAATACATGGCCTTCGACTTCTGCGCAATCGCCGAGGGCGTAAATATTTTTTTGATTGGTTTCAAGATAGCGATTCACTATAATCCCGCGAGCTGTTTCAATGTTTGCAGCTTTTGCTAGCGTTAGATTAGGTCTTAATCCAATGGCGGAAATGACTAAGTCTGAGTTTAACTTTTTTTGATGGGATAAAATGAGTTCGTAATGCTTACCCGTTTTATTAATTTCTTCGGCTTTGCATTCAAAATTAAAATGCACGCCATTTTTTTCTAAAGCCTCTTGCAATAATTTTCCGATATTATTAGGAAGCAAGAGTGAAATAGCAGAATTGGCTAAATCAATCACTTCTACTTTAAAACCTGCATTGCTTAAATCATTCGCGAATTCACAACCAATTAAACCGGCGCCTAAAATAGCAATATTTTTTTTATTTTGCAGGGTCTTTTCAAATACGGCGTAATCTTCTAAATGATTAATGGATAAAACATCAGAGACAGCATTGCCTTTAAGATTGGGATCAATGACGGTTGCACCTAGCGCTAAGATTAATTTTGAATAATTTAAAGTTTCATCATTTGCCTGGATGGTTTGTGATTCTGGATTAATAGTCGTCACTTTGGTTTTGGTTTTGATCGTTGCATTTAATTGTTTCATCATGCTTTCAGCATTGGCGGTTGCAAGTGAATCTGATGTTTTTTTATTCGTCAAAGCCGTTGAAAGCTGTGGTTTGGGATAAAATCTCCCGTCGGATTCGGTAATCAGCACCAGGGGGCTGGTTTGGTCTAATTTTCGATATTCCCGTGCTAATTGATAGCCTGAAAGCCCTGTGCCGATAATGATAATTGGGTGGTTCATTTTGGTTAATAACCTTGTAGAATGTATGCCAATAGTATCCTATTGCTTGGCGAAAAAGACAAAGATTATGAGTAATTTTTTAAAATTACAACCTTGGTTGACCCACAGCGGTTCTTTTATGAAGCGTCTAAAAGAGCATAGGGTAGAGTATCCTGAAATAGAGGTATTAAAACATAGATTTGAATTCCCCTCATTGGCTGAGCGCATTAGCTTAAATATTAAACCGCGCCACTATGCTTTAATTCGAGAAGTGATGATTAAAAGTCACGAAAAGCAATGGATGTTTGCAAGAACTGTATTTCCTCAAGAAAGCTTAACCGGATCTCTTCGACAATTGATTCATTTAAAAAATAAATCCTTAGGTTCTGTATTATTTAAAAACCCGCACTTAATACGCAGTGAGTGTGAGTTTTATTGTGTAGATGAAAATGAAGATTTGTGGGGGCGACGTTCAACTTTCATTATTCAACATAAAGCTATTTTATTAGATGAAATTTTTTTACAGGATTTATTATGTCTTTAATTCGATTGATGCGCTTAGATAAACCCATTGGAATTGCTTTATTATTATGGCCAACGCTCTGGGCATTGTGGCTTGCCAGTGATAGAAAACCTGATTTAAAAATAGTGATTATTTTTGTTTTGGGTGTGATTATCATGCGCTCAGCGGGCTGCATCGTGAATGATCTTGCCGATAGAAAATTTGACGGATTAGTTGAACGTACACGCCATAGACCTCTTGTTAGCGGAGAAGTCAGCGTCAAAGCCGCTAAAATTTTATTGGGATTTTTATTAGTTGCTGCCTTTTCATTAGTATTAATGCTAAATACTTTAACCATAAAATTAGCTTTTATAGGCGCAGCGCTTGCTTTTATTTATCCTTTTTTAAAACGCGTGACTTATTTACCACAATTAGGCTTGGGTCTTGCTTTTGCTTGGGGCGTGCCTATGGCTTTTGCGGCGATTCAAAATACAGTTCCTGAAAAAGCCTGGTTTTTATTTGCAGCAGCTGTTGTCTGGCCTATGATATACGATACTTTTTATGCGATGGTCGATAGAGACGATGATATAAAAATAGGCGTTAAATCGACTGCTATATTATGCGGCCGCGCCGATAAATTATTTATAGGTATTATGCAATTTATATTTTTAATTTTAATCGCCTACGTTGGTTTAATGTTTAATTTACATAAAGCTTTTTCGTATAGCTTATGGGTGGTATTAATACTTTTTATTCACCAGCAGTATATTACCCGCGATAGAGATAAGACGGCTTGTTTTAAGGCTTTTTTAAATAATCACTGGGTAGGCGCAGCGATTTTTTTTGGGATTGGGGTGGCCAGTTAAAAATGACGCGTTATGCGGCCAATTTTCCAAGACAAGCTGCTTAAACAATCTTTATCCCCATACTTTTCTTCAAGTTTTTCTAACGTATCGTAATGTTGTTTTAAAACATTTCGTGTATTTGAAAAAAATTGCCATAAAATGGGTTCATGTTTTTCTCTATAGGCGAGATATTTATCTTTGGTTTCATTACCTAATAAATCTTTTAAACTGTTTACGGCTTGGATTTTTTGGGTTTTAGTGTAACCGGTAACACAACTTCTAAGGCTGGTATAATCGTCTTTTGGGCTCCGTTTGGTTGCATAATCATCTAATTCATCGTTTAACTTTTCTTGGGGCGATTTTGGGATTTGTTCATTAGCTTTTTGTTCATATTGTTGGTCAAGTCGATTCTCAGCTTGCTGGGCAAAATGAGCGCCTACCTGAGTAAGTTCCATGTCCTCCTCAGCAACATCATCAGGGGGGAGATCGGCTGGTTGAAGACCAAAACCATGTTCGAGTTGCATTAATTTGCGTGCTAATGGACTTTCCATATTTGCAGTAAAAAAATCATGAATGATTGGCCAAATTTCGGCGGATACTAAGCTTTTTACTAAAACGGGATCGAGAATTAATTGAATGCATAATTCCTCTTTTAATGCTTTGTTATTTTCCAGATCGGATGAAGAGTTAAGTTTTCCAATTCCTAAAGATTCGAAACGATCTTTTATACGTTTTTTCATCTTTTGGGTAAAATTCCTTAATGTAGAATTTTCATTTAGAAGGCGAAGTAAATGACGCGCATAGGCATGGTATTGGTGATGCCATAAGGTTAATTCTAATCGCTCAAATTTTTCTTTATTAAGCAGAGAGTTTTCTGCTAACGCTGAGTAATGGTTAGCTATGTCTACAATAGTAGTGCTATGGATATGTTCATTAATTACATTTAGATCATCACGAAAATTAAAAGATAATCGTTTTAATTTATCAGGGCAGCTTTTGTAGAATTCAGGAAGAAGATGGGTATGTTTTTCCTCAAGAGTGACGTCAGTAAGGTTAGCACCGACTAAATCAACATACGGAAGATACGCACCCCTTAAATCTGCGCCAGATAAATCGCAGTCTTTCATGATGCGATTCCGCTTTGTAATCTGTTCTTCAACCCAAGCACTTGATTTATGGCTGGCCGTCATACCCACCTCGTTACATCTAATAGTTATACTTACCAGTATAATTAGGTAATATTAAGGAAATCTTAAGAGTTAAAAAATATATTTCTATATAAATCAATAAGTTAACAATATGAAAATAGTGGCAGATGAAAATATCCCCTTGGTAGCCCATTTTTTTGGGAATTTGGGGGAAATTATTTTAAAACCCGGGCGAGAGATTAAGCGCGAAGATTTAATCGATGCGGATATTTTATTGGTGCGGGCAGTGACTCGTGTGGATAAGGATCTTTTGCAGGGGACCCGCGTGCAATTTGTGGGAAGTCCGGTTTCCGGGATGGATCATATCGATACGCGTTGGTTGGATTCTCAAGGGATTCGTTGGGCGGAGGCCTCAGGTTGTAATGCGGATGCGGTGGTTGAATATGTGGTTTGTGTGGCGGCGGCTTTGCAATTAAAAAAGAAAGTCGGGGTGATTGGGTGCGGGACTATTGGTGCGCGGGTCGTAAAGACATTAACAAAATTAGGGTTTGAAGTAACGCAATGTGATCCAATACGGGCAGAACAAGAAGAAGATTTTAAGTCGGTGGGTTTGAGTGATTTAGGGGATTTGGATTGGATTACGTTGCATGTGCCTTTAACTTATGACAATCATCCGACGTTTCATATGATTGAAAAAAATTTTTTACAAAGGCAAAAAAAAGGGTGTGTGTTAATTAATGCTGCGCGTGGCAGTGTGATTGATCAAGAGGATTTAAAAAAATATGGTGAGCATTTAGATTGGTGTTTAGATGTATTTGAAAATGAGCCTAATATTGATTTGGAAATTTTAAAAAAAGCGGTAATAGCAACGCCACATATTGCAGGTTATAGCGTTCAAAGTAAAATTCGTGGGATTGAAATGATTTATGAAAAAGCGGTAGCGATGCATATCATTCCTAAAACAGACATTTCGCCTGCGTTATATCCAAGAAAAAAATTGCCTAAGGCAGATGCGTTAATGATTTTTAATCCACTTGAATATTCAAACGAGGTAAAAAAAGCATTGCTGTCTCGTGAAAAAACATTTGACGAGTTGCGTAAGGCGTTCAATAATCGATATGAATTCCAATTTATACAATGGGTACCAGAGGGGAGAGAAACGTTATGATGGCTACGCTATATATTCTTTTGTTGGGGGTCGTGTTATTAGCCGCATTTGGCAAAAGAAAACTGGCACTTTATTTGTTTGCGGCGAGCTTGGCTTTAGCGGTAGCTATTTTTATTCCGCATATTACTTCAGAACTTGCTATAGAACTTTAACTCGCTGAGGAATGATTATGAAACGAAGTTTTGTCGTAAACGTAGAACAACTTTTTAATATCCTGGGTTTAGTGGGTATTTTTTCCACGTTAGCTTTAGCTTTATCATTTCAACTTATTTTTAAAGAATTACCGTGCCCACTTTGTTTATTGCAACGTTTTGGTTTTCTCGGCGTTGCATTAGGTTTTTTATTAAATTTACGTTTTGGATTGCGGCCTAGTCATTATGCTACTGTGCAGTTAAGTGCTTTGTTTACCGGCTTTGTTGCCTTAAGACAAGTGGCTTTACATGTGATTCCAGGAAGTGAAGGCTATGGCGATCCTTTATTTGGGTATCATCTATATACCTGGTCTTTTATTCTTTCTATGGTGATTTTGATTGGTAGTACATTGATGATGGGGGTAGATGCTCAATATCAACGCGTAGAAAATAAACCTTTTAAAGCCTCTTGGCTTACGTTTGTGTTATTTGTCCTGCTTGGTTTGTTTGTCGTCAGTGATCTTACGACAGTTTTTTGTCAATGTGGATTTGGGATGTGTCCTGCAAATCCTATTGCCGGCGGGCCGCCTACGCAGTGTGCCAAGTAATTAATAAACTCCGCCTTCACCACTTTCCGGCGCAGATTGTCCCTCTGCGCCATCGCCACTGACGACGGTTGAGTTTCTATCTTCACCCGGAACAAAAGGCGTCATGAAGTATTCAAATATAGCGATAGGGTCATTCGCAGAAGCGCGCTTACCCGTTTGCGGATCAATTTTGACGCTGACGATATTAGGCGGTTGATCAAAAGGATGTTCGGGTTTGTCTTTGAGTGCGCCATGCATAAATTGCATCCACATAGGGAGTGCAGCTTGTGCGCCGTATTCATGTAAGGATTGTTGTTCTTGATCGAAGCCTACCCACGTGACGGTCATAAGGTCTGGGTTATATCCTGCAAACCATGCATCGACTTGGTTATTGGTTGTACCTGTTTTGCCAGCTAAATCCGTGCGTTTTAAACTACGAGCTTCAGCTGCAGTACCGTGTTGAATAACATCTTTTAAGGCAGAAGTAATTAAGTAAGCAATTTGCGGGCTGATGACACGCGGTGCATAAGGAACCGAGAGGGGTTTGGCTTGATATAATATTTTTCCTTGGGTGTTTTGTACTGAACTTATCGCATAAGGAACAATTTTATAACCGCCATTAGCAAAAATGGAATAGGCGGATGCCATTTGAATAGGGGTGACATTCGCGGTACCCAGCGCAAGAGATAAAGTGGCAGTCATTTGGGAAGCCGCAAAACCAAAACGTTCAATGTAATGGACGGCATAAAAAGGTCCGATTAATTCGAGTAAACGAATGGATACTAAGTTACGTGAATGAATCAAAGCATCGCGTAAACGAGTAGGGCCATAAAATTCATGCGTGTCATTTTGCGGACGCCATAAACTATTATCGACGGGGTTTTGGATGACAATAGGGGCATCATTAATGACTGTGGCTAGCGTATAGCCTTTGTCTAATGCAGCAGAATAAATAAACGGTTTAAAGCTAGAACCCGGTTGACGTTGCGCATTGATGATGCGATTAAATTTACTGTATTGAAAATCAAATCCACCCACTAAAGCTAAGATTTCTCCGTTTTGAGGATTAAGTGAAACAATGCCGGCTTCTGCTTTTGGAATCTGCGCCAAACGCCACCCGGTAGCTGATGGCATAATGCGTACCACATCGCCTAGTTTAAGAATAGAAGAGGCTTTTTTCGGCATAGCACCAAGATAGTCCGAATCAATTTGTTTGCGCGCCCAAGACAAGCCTGACCAAGGAATGGTTACCATGTTTCCATCCGCGCGTAAGACTGTCGCAGAATTATCCGTCATGCTAATGACAGCTGCAGGATCAAGGCCATTATAGGAAGGAATATTGCTTAGAGTGATTTCCCATTCTTCTAATCCCATAAGATCTGGCACCCCTAAGTTTTGTTCGGGGCCGCGATACCCATGACGTTGGTCATAGGCTAAGAGATTGTCATGAACTGCCGCATTCGCTTCAATTTGTAAGCGACTATCAACCGTGGAATAAGCGACATAACCATCGGTATAAATATCATCGCCATACATTTGTTCTAATTGTTGGCGGACTAATTCTGCTGCATAGGGCGCTTTAATTTGAGTTTGTAATTCATGATATCGCGCATTCAGTGGGGCATCTAAGCCAGCTTTATAGTCTTTTTCGTTAATGTAATTTAACTCATACATTCTCGTTAACACGTGATCACGGCGTTTTTTAGCCGCGAGGGGATGGCTAATAGGATTTAATGCAGAAGGTGCTTGGGGTAAACCGGCAAGCATGGCAAATTGATCTAGGGTTAATTGATTGAGCGGTTTGCCATAATAAATTTGAGCCGCCGCTTCAACACCATAAGCACGAGCGCCTAAGAAAATTTTATTTAAATAAAGCTCGAGGATTTTTTGTTTGCTGAGTTTATGATCAATTTTTAAGGCAAGTAAGATTTCCTGAATTTTTCGACCGAAAGTTTTGTTACGGGATAAATAAAAACTTCGCGCAACTTGCATGGTAATAGTACTGCCGCCTTCTTCTTTTCGGCCAGTGAGAGCCAGTTTAATGGTTGCTCTAAATAAGCCAGGAATATCAATCCCTGGATGTTGAAAATAACGTTGATCTTCGGTTGCAAGAACGGCATCAATTAAGGGTTTAGGAATTTGATTATAAGCAATGGGAATACGGCGTTTTTCACCATATTGCGCAATCAACTTACCGTCGCGCGAAAAAATTTGTAAGGGAACTTGTAACTGAACGGTATTTAATGCATCAATGTCCGGCAACATGAATTGTATGTAATAGGTCATCGCTACCATCACAATCGCCATAGCGACTATAGACAAGAGCGTGCAATATTTAATAGTCTTCCAAATAAAATTCATAAGTTGCTAAAATTCATACCATGAAGCTTGCATTCTACACCAAAAGTGGCCATTATATTAAGCCTTTCTTTAGCTAAATCCCCGTTATTCTGCTTTATTCCCACACCTAAATATCCAAAAAAATTCAAAAAAAGGAGTCTTATGGCCTATTTTTTACAAAAAAGCCAATTTGCCAATATTTTAGGGGCGCTCTTAGGGGCCCTAATAGCGCTTTTGATCTATTGGAAATTGTACTTAGCGTTACAGGCACAGGATTTGCAGAGGGCTCATGTTAAACAACAATTAACAGAGGTTTTGCTGCTTATAAAACCCATAAAAGAAATGGAGCAGCAAACTCATGCGTTAATAAAAGAAGAGTGGCAAATACAGTATTTTAAAAACAGTCAAAAAAAAGTGGTCGCCCGGTTTAGTGACTTGATTTCTTTTGTGATGCCTAAGATTAGAGTAGGACAAATTCACTTAGAAGGGCGAGTTGCAACCCTTAGAGGCTGTTTAAATTCGTTGGATGATTTGTTTTTATTAAAAAAACAATCGATTAATACCGCTAATTTATCACCCATTCGATTGAAAAATTTTCATCAAAATGATTTAAAAACGTATGATTTTGTGGCTATTACTGATTTGATAGAACATGAATAAGAAAAATTATCTGAGTTTAGTGCTTTATTGCGTCATGGTATTGATGGCTGCTTATTTTTTAGAAATTCGCGATGCTATGGAAAGCCTAAAAATTAAAAAAGAAAAGTGTCATAAGCTAAATTTACAAATTCAAAAAGCGAATGAATATTTAGCCAATAAAGAACTAATAGAGCATCAATATCAATTAGCGGGAGAGCGCTTAAAAAATAAGTTTAGCATTCAGCAAGATTTGTATTCTGTGTTGTCGCATCTTTTTATGTTAGCTCGCCTAAGTGGTCTTACGATTTTGTCGGTACGGCCAGAAGGTGAGATTATCTCCTGTTCTGCGATAGGAGAATTGGCCCAATTTGATGCTTTCTTTTATGCGCTCATGCAATTACAAATGCCGTTGTTACTAAAAGATTTTGATTTGCTGCGTCAAAATGATCATGACTGGAAAATTTTTATGTCATTGAAGGCGCTATTAACCAAACCGGATAAAAAAATTTTTGTGCCTGCTAAAATGCTTTCTTCGACTGAATTTTTAACTTTATTCCCTTTAAATAAGCTGCAATTTGCAGGTTATTTAGCAGAGGGTAAACGTCACTGGGGCTTAATTAAAATGCCAAATGATAAAACACTTTCCGTTCAAATAGGTGAGGTCATAGCCCAAGAACATTATAAAATCATAGCGATCAATGAGCATAAAATACAATTACAAAGCCCTCAAAACACTAGCGCTATTTTGGAATCTAAATCATGAAATTTTTGACTGCTATTTTTTTAAGTTTTATTTTAACCTCTTTTTCTTGTGCCTCATCGCTCACTTTGGATTTTGATAATGTCAGTTTATCTGATGCCCTACAGACTATTGCAAAATTCATGAAAATTAATTTAATCCTAAGTTCAGAAATTAGCGGTCAAGTTTCTTTGCATCTTGCAAAATTACCGCCTAATGAAGCGCTTAATTTGTTGCTCACTTCTCATGATTTATTTAAATGGCAATCTGGGCATTCTTGGATTGTGGGCACACGCGCGAGTTTTATTCAAAAACAACAGGAATTATTAAAATTAAAAGAAATTAACGAAGCAGCGGATCCTTTGTTTACGGAAGTGTGGCCCATGCATTATGCCAAAGCAGAAGAGGTTGCAAAGTTATTAACAACTAAACGTGGCGCGGTGCGAGTGGATGGGCGTACCAATAGTTTATGCGTGCAAGAGACTAAACTTCATTTGCATGAAATGCATCAAATAGTGCGCCGCATTGATATTCCTGTGCAACAAGTCTTGATAAGAGCAAGATTAGCCAGCATCGATACCGACTTTGAAAAACATTTAGGGTTGCATTTTGATGCGACACAAAGCGGTGGAGATGAGGCTTCTTTTCCACGATATGCCTTGGCGATTGCAAGATTAGTCGATGGGTCTTTACTCGATGTAAAATTAGCCGCCTTAGAACAAGCAGGGCATGGGGAGTTGATTTCAAGCCCGAGTCTATTTACGGCCAACCAACAAACGGCTTCTATAGAGTCTGGGGAAGAGATTCCCTATCAACAAGTGAGCAGAAGCGGGGGTACAGGGATTGCTTTTAAAAAAGCTGTCTTAAGTTTAAAAGTTACCCCGCAAATTATGCCCAATGGCAGGGTTTTATTACAGTTAAGTGTCAACCAAGATAAGCCAGCCAATAGAATTGTTTTGGGGGTGCCTGCGATTAGTACTCGACAGATTAGTACAAATGTATTAGTAAAGAATGGCCAGACTATCGTATTGGGCGGGATTTATGAGGCGACTAAAGAAGAAGGGGTAGAACGCCTACCTTTTTTAAGCAAATTACCTTTAGTTGGGGTTCTCTTTCAAGAACAAAATAGGCATGATACTAAACGTGAGTTATTAGTTTTTGTAACACCGGAAATTATTTTATAGTGAAACTATGCGCGAACTTAAAAACAATAATATTTTTCTAATAGGCCCCATGGGTGCTGGCAAAAGCAGCATTGGGAAATATTTAGCAAAATCGTTAAATAAAAAATTTTATGACACCGATGAAGAAATAGAAAAACGCACCGGCGTTGATATTTGCTGGGTTTTTGATTTAGAAGGCGAAGAAGGTTTTAGGCATCGAGAATCGGCTGTTATTGAAGAGCTCACAAAATTAACCGGTATTGTTTTAGCAACGGGCGGTGGCTCTGTGCTTAATGAAGAAAATCGCACTTTATTAGCCGAACACGGAACCGTTATTTATTTAGATGTGTCTTTAGAATATCAATCCAATCGAACCATTAATGAAAGCCGCAGACCCTTATTGCGAGCCCCGAATCGCGATGCAGTCTTAGAACAACTCCACATTGAACGTAAGCCTCTTTATGAATCTTTGGCGGATTGGCGTATGTTAACCGACAATCGAACTATTCCCTCGATTGTGGATGAGATTGTGAAATGGCTGAATCAAAAAGATTAAACCTGGCAACAATGATCTTCCAATACACTCCCCGTCACCAGATTAGGCCGAAAAATGGTGCAGCCTTTTAAGCCTAACTCATAAGCTTTGGTATAAACATCGATTAATTTTTCAAACGGGAAATCGACGGGGATATTGATGGTTTTAGAAATCGCATTATCAATATAAGGCTGCATCGCTGCTTGCATATTTAAATGATCTTCGGGCAATAACGTTTGCGTATCGACCCAAGCAGGGGGTAAGGATTTTTTGACATGATTTTTTTGCCATAAACGCAGTGCGTAATCGGTGACATAATGTTTGGATAATTCACCTGAAGGGAGTCGCACTGTACGCATAAAATTATCGCTAAAAATAGGTTCTATGCCGTTTGAAATATTGTTGGCTAATAAACTAATCGTTCCTGTTGGTGCAATCGTATTGTGATGGCTGTTTCGTACACCGAATTTTTCAATGCCTTCCTGTATCGCAGGATCTAATGGTTTGACAAATTCTCCCTGTAAGTATTTATCTTTATTAAATAAGGGAAATGATCCACGTTCTTTAGCCAGTTCAATGGATATCATCCACGTGGTAAAACTAATTTTTTGCATTAAACGGCGCGCTAATTGTAAAGATTCTTCGCTGCCATATTTGATCCCTAGCATCACAAACATATCCGCTAAGCCTGTAATACCTAAACCAATGCGACGAGTATTTTGCGCTTGTTTTTTTTGAAGCGCTAAGGGATAACGCGAAACATCAATCACATTATCTAAAAAACGAGTGGCAATAGAGGCTATTTTTTCTATTCCTAACCAATCAATTTCTGCTTTATCGCTATAAGGATTAATAACAAATTTTGTTAAATTAATAGCGCCTAAATTACAAGCCCCATAGGTGGGTAAAGGTATTTCGCCGCAAGGATTAGTAGCAGTAATGTTTTCACAATACCATAGTGTATTGAGGCGATTGATTGTATCGATAAATATAACTCCAGGCTCAGCCGTTTCATAAGCGGATTTGATTATTTGTTTCCATAAGGCAGCGGCTTTCGTAGAGTTATTTTTAACGCTTTGCATAAAATCATCGGTAATCGCAACGGATACATTAAAATGACGTAATTCATGAGGTTCAGATTTTGCGGTAACAAATTTTTCAATATCAGGATGATCACAACGTAGTATTGCCATCATCGCACCACGTCTCGAACCTGTTGATTCCATCGTGGCGCACATGGCATCCCAAATTCGCATAAATGAAACAGGCCCCGATGCAGCTCCTCCGGTATGTTCAACAGGGGAGCCTGAAGGTCGTAGCGTTGAGAAATCATAACCAATACCGCCGCCTTCTTGTAAAGTCTGCGCACCTTCTTTTAAGCCATCAAAAATTCCTGTTAAAGAATCTGAAACGGGCATGACAAAACAATTAAATAAAGTCACTTTATGTTTAGTACCGGCACCCGCCAAAATACGTCCACCGGGTAAAAATCGAAAATCTTTGAGTGCTTCATAAAATTCTTTTTCCCAAAAAATACGATTTTCTTTAGATTCAATGCGAGCGATGGCTTTCGCTACTCTTTTCCAAGTTTTTTCAATGCGGGTTTCATCGTGATAGCGATATTTAATGTCCCAGATCATTCCTGAGATGGGTTCTTCAAAAAAAGACATTAAATACCTCCTAGGCTTTTAAATGATATTCCTTACTTAAAGTATGCACGGCTTCAATTAAAACCGATACATTTTCTGGTGGCGCATCAGGCGTAATACCATGACCTAAATTAAATATATGCCCTGAGCCTTTACCAAAGTCCGCTAAGATTTTAGCGACTTCTGCGCGAATGATTTCAGGGGATTGGCATAGGATTTCCGGATTCATATTGCCTTGTAGCGCAACTTTATTATTTAATTGGGCTCGCGCTTGTTGCAAATTAACCGTGTGATCTAATCCCAAAACATGACAACCACTTTGGCTCATGATGTTTAACCATTTGCCGCCTTGTTTGGTAAATAAAATACTAGGCACAGACTGATCTAGCTGACTAAAAATTTGCTGAACATAATATAAAGAAAAAAGTCTGTAGTTATCCGTATCTAATAATCCACCCCAAGTATCAAATATCATGACGGTTTGCGTGCCGGCTTTAATTTGAGCATTCAAATGCAGTGCAACGGCTTTAGCTAATTTATCTAATAATTGATGTAAGGCTCTGGGGTTTTCTTTCATTAAAGCTAGTAGCTTTGGAAAAGTAGATTTTCCTTGGCCTTGCACCATATAGGC
>JABDEM010000033.1 GCA_013287085.1 Gammaproteobacteria bacterium | reverse complement strand
AATCATTAACCCAAATCTTAGTGTTAATAGGCGTGCGCGATAATTTTTGATTATATTTGGTTAATTTTTCTTTAATAAAGTGCAACAAACTTTTAGTATCTTCGCTCGGAATACAAGCATTAGGGTAATTAACTGTAGTCGCTCTCCCTACACAAGGTTCATTTAATTCTGACATCGAATAAAAATTAATTCCCAGTTTATGATAGGCCAACAGAGTTTGGTAATAATAATGTGCTAAGGCATCAACCAAAATAGGGTTGAGTAGACCGCCAATTAATCCATGTACGATGGGAGTAGATATATTTAAAGCATCATCAATCTTCATATAAGCCGGTGGGCTCCAGGCTGAGGCAAATAGTAGCAATGATTCTTCGTGGCTATATTTTTTAACGCGCATCGCTTCTTTTATGCAATCTATTTTTTTAAATTCTAGCTGATCGGGTCCAACATTTAGTGTATGGACACCATTATCCGCATAAGAGTAATAATAAGGTTGGCCATTAGGATCGACATGGTAGAGAGTAGGATCATTGTGATCTTGAGTGGCTCTTGGGGTGTAATCAGAAGTACCAAAAGTTACCCGCATTAAATTCCAATTAAAATCTTGTTCGCCATTGCTAAATAGTTTTTTAAAAATTTCCTCAAATTTGCCCGTTTTTTTGGACGCATATAAATTCCAGTCACTCGCTTCTTCAAAAGAAGAGCCTACGCCTAAATATTGTTGCGCATGTTGATTGGGATCAAGCGTGAAGGTTTTGACATTATCATCGGTTTTTTCTTTATATTGAGTAATTTTAATGGGTGATGCAGTCACGAAAGAAAGTTGTGGGTCATTGGCTTTTACATAAACGACTTTAGAAGAATAAAAGGGTATGGCTTTGCAGGTACTGGATGCTAATAGTAACACAATTAATAGACCCTTCTTCATGCACTCCTCCTTTTGGCTTCAGCCATTATAATATATTTTGATCAAAATTTGCTTAAGAATTATTATTTAATCTAATCAATAACTTATCTATTAACGCGATTCTATCGCGGGGTTCATGATTTTCCAATATAAATTTTAAACGCGAAGGTCCATCGAGTTTATAGTGTTTGGATTCTTTTTGAATTAAACGAATAATAACCATAGGATCAATAGGTGGGTTTTCAATAAATTCAATGCGACCCCCTTTGGCATTGGCTTCAATTTTTTTAATTCCTAAAGTATGGGCTTTAAGTCCTAAAGTCGCCACATTGAAAAGGGTTTTAGCAGGATCAGGTAATAAACCAAATCGATCGATCATTTCAACTTGAATATCATCTAATTGGCTTTCAGAATTTGCGAGTGAAATTTTTCGGTAATATTGTAAACGCAAATGAACATCCGCTAAGTAATCATCGGGTATTAATGCTGATAAACGCAAATCAATTTCTGTGTGCTGAGAGTCTGTTTTTTCAAATGAAATTTCTTGGCCAGATTTTAGTGCATCAACGGCTCTGGTTAAAAGATCCATATATAAGGTAAAACCAATTTCTTGAATATGACCGCTTTGGCCTTCGCCTAATAAATCTCCTGCGCCACGAATTTCAAGATCGTGAGTGGCTAAGGCAAAACCTACCCCTAAATCTTCATAGGTTGAGATAGCCTCTAAACGTTTGACAGCATCGGCAGATAACATCTTAGGTGGAGGCGTGAGTAAATAAGCATAAGCCTGATGATGTGATCGACCTACGCGTCCACGTAATTGATGTAATTGTGATAAACCAAATTTATCGGCGCGATTAATAATAATAGTATTAGCGGAGGGAATATCAATACCGCTTTCAATAATCGTACTGCATACTAAGACATTAAATTTTCGATGATAAAAATCTGACATGACTTGTTCTAATTCTCTTTCATGCATTTGGCCGTGCGCAACCGCAATACGAGCTTCAGGGACTAATTTTTCTAAATCACGCGCTGTTTTTTCAATGGTCTCTATATCATTATGTAAAAAATAAACTTGTCCGCCGCGCATGATTTCGCGTGATAAGGCTTCTTGTATTAGTGACGTTTGATATTCGTGAACAAAAGTCTTAATGGATAACCGTCTTGCAGGAGGAGTTGCAATAATAGATAAGTCACGAATGCCTGCAAAAGCCATATTTAGCGTTCGTGGAATAGGGGTTGCAGTTAAGTTTAAGATATCAACAGATGCGCGCAAGGCTTTTAATTTTTCTTTTTGTTGTACACCAAAACGATGTTCTTCATCAATAATCAAAAGTCCTAAAGATTTAAATTTAATGGTTTCTTGTAGTAATTTGTGCGTGCCTATCACAATATCCACCTTACCAGTTGCAAGACCCTCTATGATGGTTTGTAATTCTTTTTTAGTTTTAAATCGGGATAATGAACCTATTTGAATAGGCCAATCCGCAAATCGATCTTGAAAATTTTGATAATGTTGCTCAGCAAGTAGCGTTGTTGGTACTAACATAGCGACTTGTTTGTTATTTTGTACGGCAACAAAAGCGGCTCGCATAGCGACTTCTGTTTTACCAAATCCTACATCACCGCAAACCAATCTATCCATGGGTTTATCAGTGGACATATCAGCAATAACATCATTTATAGCGCGTAATTGATCGGGCGTTTCTTCAAACGGAAAAGCGGAGGCAAAAATATCATATTGACCATCCAGTGTTTTACAAGCAAGACCTGGCTGTGCTGCGCGTTTGGCATACAGTGCAAGTAATTCAGCGGCGACGTCACGAATTTTTTCCGCGGCTTTTCGCTTCGCACGCTGCCATTGCTCAGTGCCTAATTTATTCATAGGCGCAACCGATGGATCAACGCCGGTATAACGACTAATTAAATGCAGCGTTGAAACGGGCACATAAAGTTTATCGCCACCTGCATATTCTAACGCTAAAAATTCAGAAGTAATATCACCCAAATCTAAAGTTTGTAAGCCTAAATAACGTCCCACCCCATGATCAATATGAACTATAGGCGCGCCAATTTGTAATTCTGTCAGATCTTTAATAACCGCGTCAGCATCTTGCAGAGCATCTTTTCCGCGTCTTCGTCTTTGTAAAACTCGTTTTCCAAATAATTGCGGTTCAGTAATAATTGCAACACTAGGGTTTTCTATGAGTAATCCTTCTTCTAGAGGCGCAATGACTATACCCACTAAAGCATCATCGGCTAAAAATTCTTCCCAAGAAAGATAAGGTTTTGGATAAAGTGCAATGGTTTGAAAAAGTTGTAATAAAACTTCGCGACGTCCGGCCGTTTCTGCGCAAATTAAAACGCGACCTGAATAATTTTTTAAAAAATGTTCTAATAAATGCAGCGGACGTGAGGCTTTATGTTCTACGTTTAATAACGGCAGAGTTTGCAATTCTGGTTGAAATTTAATTTGCTTAAATTCCTTGCTGCGATTAAAAACTTCATCGGTAGGTATAAATATTTGTTGGGGTTTTAAAAGTGGTCGTTGTACATCATGTTGACGCTGATCGTAACGTGATTTAACTTCTTGCCAAAACTCATCCGCTTTTGCATGGATATCTGGAAGGTTGATGATTAAAGTATTTTTGGGTAAATAATCAAATAACGTTTCAGTCTTTTCAAAAAACAACGGTAAATAATATTCTATTCCCGGTGGGCAAATGCCTTCGCTGACATCTTGATAAAGTGTGCTGTTTAATGGGTTTACATTAAAAGTACTGCGAAATTGTTGTCTAAAATATTCGATTGCTGTATCAGTTAATGGAAATTCTTTAGCCGGGAGTAATTCTATTTTTTCAATTTTATCGATCGTCCGTTGAGTATCGGGTGAAAAAGTACGAATAGAGTCAATTTCATCATCAAATAAATCGATGCGATAGGGAGTGGTACTACCCATAGGAAATAAATCAATAATAGAGCCTCGGCTTGCATATTCGCCATGCTCTGCCACTTGGCTGACTGAGCGGTAACCGGCGCGTTCCAATTGCAGACGTAAGGTTTCAATATTGAGTTTATCGCCCGGTTTTAATAAAAATAAATTGGCATCTAAGTAACTTTTAGGTGTTAATTGATGCATAAGCGTCGAAATTGAGGTGATAAGCGCCCCCTTTTTTAGACTGCCTAATTTATATAAAGTAGAAAGCCTGCCAGAAATAATATCCTGGTGGGGTGAAAACAAGTCGTAGGGTAGAGTTTCCCAGTCGGGGAACTCTAAAATGGGGTCACTTAAGAAAAATGGCAATTCATGCAGTAATCGGTTAGTGGTAATAGAATCTGGCGTAATAATGAGCACAGGCTGTGAGGCTTCAGTAATAAGCTTAGCAATGGCCAAAGGATTTGCGGTTATCATGGGCTTTCAATACAATGAATTGTCAGGTATTTTAACAGTAATATTGAGAAGTGAAAGGATTTTTAAACACTATGAGTTGGGCAGCGGTTTATTTGATTTTAGCCATTGTGCTTGAAGTGGGGGGTACAACCTCCATGAAGCTTTCCATGGGATTTACCCGATTAGTTCCTTCGATTTCAATCTTTGTTTTTTACTCTTTGGCGTTTGTTTTTTTGACGCTCTCTCTTAAAAAATTAGAATTAAGCACGGCTTATGCTATTTGGTCGGGTTTAGGGACTTTTTTGGTGGCAATGATTGGCGTTTATTATTTTCATGAGCCTATGAATGCGATTAAATTAGCTTCTTTGTTTCTCATTATTTTTGGGATTGTAGGTTTAAAAGTAGGGTGATGGGATGTACATAGCGCGTTATTGGATTTATCTCATAGTGGCTATTTTGTTTGGTGTCTTAGGGACAACGTCCATGAAGTTGTCTAAAGGTTTAAAACACGTAAAGCCTAGCGTTTGTTTGTTGATTTTCTATTTGATTTCTTTTGCTGCATTAACTTTTGCTATTAAAGGCATGCCTATGAGCATGGTCTATGCGCTATGGTCTGGCATCGGAACTTTATTTGTCGCCATTATTGGAATTGTAGTTTTCAGTGAATCGATTACCCTGCAAAAAGTAATCTCTTTAACATTAATTGTGTCTGGCGTTTTTGGGATATATTTAACTGATGCTCACTTCTAATTTTAACATTATTCCTCCTGTTATAGCCCATCGCGGCGCTAGCGCTTATGCACCAGAAAATACTATGCCAGCTTTTTTGAAAGCCAAGCAATTAGGCGCAAAATGGCTTGAATTTGATGTTCAGCTCACTAAAGATAATGAGCTGGTTATTTTTCATGATGATGAATTAGATCGTACTAGCAATGGATCTGGGTATCTTTGGGAGCATACTTTAGCCGAATTGAAAGCTTTAGATGTAGGGCGTTGGTATACGAAAGATTTTGCGGGCACTAAAATTTTAACCTTGTCAGAAGTTTTATCTTTTTTACAAAAAGAAAATATGGCCGCCAATATTGAAATTAAAGCGCGAGAAGGTGATGAAAAATTCATGGCAGAAAAAGTCGTGCCCCTGATTCAAAATTTTTTCAATCAAAATCCTTTTCCGTTTTTAGTTTCAAGTTTTAATCCAACGGCATTAAGTGCTATTCGAAAATTAACCTTAGATTTTCCCTTGGGCACATTAATGGATCAGTGGCACCCCGAGTGGCAAATGATTTGTGAAAGTTTAAACTGCATCAGTGTGAATGTGAATCATGAAATTCTTACGCGTGAAAGATGCCAGGAAATTATTAGAACCAATAGACGGCTTTTAGCCTATACCGTCAATGAAGTAGATCGTGCGCATGAACTCTTTTCATGGGGAGTTCATGCGGTTTTTAGTGATTGTCCGGATAAGATTTTATTAGTATGAGCTCATCGATGGAATATATTTACTTGGATTGACATTTTTTAATGTTTGTCCTACAGATGATTTAAGTGAGGCAATATTTGGTTCGACGGCTTTATCAAGCCAAGCGGATGCAGGTTGGAAAGCTTTCACTAATTGCGATTGCACCCACCAGCTTTCAGTGCTTAAGGGGCTTAAATTAATCATAAATATAACCAATAATACCACTAAAAATCCGCGTAATAATCCAAACACGCCCCCCAAAAATCGATTAGTAAGACTAATCCCACCGCCTTCAGCGAGTTCTGAAAGTAAATAGGTAATGACCGATCCCACTAATAAAGTAGCAACAAATAAGCAGATAAAACTAATCGCAATGGCCAGCATTGAAACAGGATGCGCCGCTTGCCCTGTTGCAACTGACTGTACCGCTTGCAAACTGGTAAAACTTGCGGCAATGCGCCCTGAAAAGAGAATGGCGACAGTAAATGCTGCAATCCAGACAATAAGAGAGAGAATTTCACGAATCAATCCACGCATTAAACCGGCAAGAACAGAAATAAAGAAGAGAGCTAAGATGGCGATATCGACGTTGTTGAAATTGGCCATAAAATATCCTTATTGGTGAGGTTGAATTATCTTATCATGGATTTATGGAAGGTCCAACGGGAGGTAAATGACCGTTCAAAGGGATGATATCCCACTGTGGTACAGAAACCTGTAAACCTTGTATCGCTATAATCTCCTGTTGCATTTTTTTTAAAATGTCACCAAATTTATGCCTTCTTCCCCCAGTTATTCTTGTGTCTCCAAGAACGTCTGTAATCGTTTGTAATTTTTTATCCCAAGATGTTTGTGAGCGCAATTCCCTCATATAACCCTTTCTCAATTCATAATCTTGTTCTGAATAACCAAATAAACGAGAACAACAATAGCGTGTTTCATTTTTTCTAGCTTGAATATATTGGTCTAATTCTTTTATATGATTCCAATAATTTTTTAAAGTTTGATATTTTTTATTAGCAGAAACTAGATGATCAATATCCAAAGGCTCAGAGAGGGCTTTGTCTAATAGTTTTAGTTCTTCGGTTTTTTCTGGAATAGGTTTTTTAATTTCTTGTGGGCCTTCTAAGTTCGGAACTGTTCCCTTAAGCACTTCAATTTGACATGAAGAACTCTTGTGGCTAATGGCAGCTAGCGCTTGTTCTGTAAAACTACAATTACAAAAAACTAATTGTTTTAAGCCTTGTTTATTAATTAAATCATTTAAGTAAGAGGCGGTTGTATCGTCAAATTGTATTGAGCTTAGATATAATTTTTCAATCTGAGATGCAGATTTTGTTACTGAGCTTAAAATAGGAATAATGAGGAGAGAAGTTCCTTTGCGCGGTGGAAAAGCCAAATGAAATTCGGTAAGTTTAGTTGTTTTCATAAGCAATGCACTTAACTCTTGAAGACTTTTCTCAGTTAAACTGCGACAAATAAATATATATTGTAGGTTTCCTGCTAAAACGGTTGTTAATATTGTTGATATATCCTCATCATCTACCATCAGATCGGAGGGAATATCTAATTTCCCAATTTTGTTAGCTCTTGCAGCAAGAAGTCTTGCAACAAATTGATTATCGGTTTCTTTTTTTTGTTCTCTTTTAAATTCAGATTTTAGCTCTGCTGATTTTGATTGTGATAATCGACGTCTCTTCAGAAGTTCCTGTATTTCTGAATCTACTTGTGTTGTATTTTTCGTACCGGAGGCGGTCATAATTTACTCGGGAATTATAATTTTGTGTTATTGTAATCATGATGTTGTAAGAATGCTAGCGTCGTCACAAAAATTTTCCGCCCAATAACTTAATCGAAGGCTGAATGTTGTTAAGAAATTATTTTTGTCGCTGGATCCCGCGGACAAGCCGCGGGACGACGAGGTGTGGGGAAAGTCAAGGCGGAGAGGGTGCGCGCTTAACTGGAGAACTTGCGGGACTTTGATTAAACCCTTTAAAAAATCCGCTCGATTGTGTTAGTTGCGATTTTCTTTTATCGGAAAGCTTAACATAAGTTAATTCATTGATGACATTCTCTTGTAATAAAGCACAAAGATGAGCAGAAATTTCATCATTAGGTTCTGTTTTTAAATGAACATCCCATTTACCATCCGCTGTTTTCTTTTGCTTAAATTCTGTTTTTGTCAATTTATGATCGTTAATAATATTGATTTCACTCAACAAGGTCTCTTCTCGTAAGGCGTCCAATAGCGCTGCTGGGATGGGTGTTGACCATATAAGTGTCAGTGTTTGCAAATCTTTGGTTTTTAATAAAAATTCTTTTAAAGATTTTGCAATCGCTTCATTTGTGTAATTTGAGGTTAAGCAAAGACGCTTAAGAGGAGTTGTTGCTAACGTTTCTAACAACGTTTGGGTTTTAGCTGGATCATTGGATAAAGTATAAAACAATCGTCTTAAATTTTTAGCGTCAGTTAATAAGGTTAAAAAACTTGACTCCGCTTTTTCTTCTAATTCGCGACACACATCTAATCCTTCTAGAGAGGTACTTTTAAGAGCGTCTAAGATTGCTAATAAAACTTCGTCGCTCATTTTGATTAAGGTTGAAGGAATGTGAAATTGTTTCTTAGGATTTGCAGGATTTTTTATTAAATCTTGAAAAAATTTAATCCATTTTGGATCGCTAAAGTCTTTTCTTTCTATTAAATCATCAAGGGTAAATCTAAATGAGCCGGCCATAATTTTCTCTAAAGTTTAAATTACATAAACAGTTGATCTTCTAGGTATTACTAACGTAACGGGCTGTGTTTGACGCGCGTTAATAAGAGCCATTGGAAGTGAAAGTGAAGTTTCGAGCCCTAGTATACCAAAATAATGTTTTAATATGTCGTATCTATTTTCAGGTAGGGTGCCGGATTCATAATAGCTCAAGCTTAAAAGTAAAGCAGGGACTGAAATATAAAACGCGGCATAGCATGCATATCTTGGCGCATGGCTAAAAAATCGAGACCAATTGCTTCTGGGTTCTAAAGCAATAGGTTCAGGGGAATTGAGAAGAGGAACGGGTTCGAATTTCTCCTCGTCCTGGTTTTCAATGTCATGTTGATAAGAGCGCATAAGTTACTAAGAATCAAAATCAAGCATTATATTAGCACCTGATCAAAACGCAAGCTCCTTTTGCGCCAACAATTCCAGCAATTTGTCTTGAGGTAGGGGTCTGCTTAGATAATAGCCTTGAATTAAGTCACAGTGATGGTCCTTGAGAAGTTTCAATTGTTCAGCGGTTTCAACGCCTTCTGCAACGACTTTAATATCTAAGCTATGGGCGAGGGCGATGATACCGCTCGTAATAGCCAGATCATTGGTATTAGCGGTAATGCCTTTTATAAAAGACTGATCAATCTTAATGGTATTAATAGGAAATTGTTTGAAGTAACTAATAGAAGTATAACCCGTACCAAAATCATCAATCGCGATACTGACACCCATATTTTGAATTTCAGTTAATTTTGCTGCGGCATCAATATTATTATCCATCACGGCAGATTCAGTAATTTCTAGTTCTAGAAATTTAGGATCTAATTTTGTTTCAGTCAAAATGGATTTTACTAAAGTTAAAATATCTTGATGCCTAAATTGAATAGGAGAGAGATTAACAGCAATCGTAATAGGTTTGTAACCTTGCTCTTGCCAAGATTGATTCGCGCGACAGGCCGCACGTAATGCCCATTCACCCATTTGCATGATTAAGCCGCTTTCTTCTGCAATGGGAATAAATTTGGCTGGGCTAATAAGACCTAATTCCGGATGATTCCAACGAATTAAAGCTTCAACACCGGTAATGGTTTTTTCTGCTAGATTAAGTTTGGGTTGATAATAAAGCATGAATTCATCATTCATCAAGGCGCGACGCATCGCGGCTTCCCATTTCATATAATCACTCGCTGCAGAATGCATGTCGGGAGTAAAAAATTCGTAAATATTTCCACCGGCATTTTTAGCTTTATACATCGCCATATCAGCATTTTTTTGTAAATCTTCTAGCGAAGTCCCATTATCCGGGAAAATACAAATACCAATGCTGCTTGATAAGTGAAATTCATGAGAATGAATATGGATGGGTTCGGCGCAGGTTTTTAAAAGTTTTTCGGCAACCGGAACAGCAGAATTGGTATTAGAGATATCGTTTAATAAAATAATAAATTCATCTCCACCTATGCGTGCGACTATATCGCCGGCTCTTAAAGTTTTTGCAAAGCGTGAGGCTATTTCTTTTAAGACTAAATCACCCATATTGTGACCAAAAGCATCATTAATATTTTTAAATTTATCAAGATCCATAAATAAAACCGCTAGTTTTTTATGTTCACGAGTAGCTTGATGTATGCTTTTGTTTAGCATTTCATTAAAGAAAACACGATTCGGTAAGTTTGTAACTGGATCATAATGCGCAAGTTTAGCTAAGTGTTCTTTATTGATATTTAATTCTTTGGTTCTTTCTAAAACACGTTGTTCTAATTGTTCGTGTGAGGTTTGAATAATATCTAACAGTGAATTAATTTGTGATGAAACAGAAGTTAATTCATCATTTCCTTTTAAGCCCACGCGTTGATGTAAGGATTTTTTAGTACCAATTTCTGCGACTTCTAAATCTAGGCGTTCAAGTCGTTTGATCACCAACCAATGTAATAATCCTAACATTAAGATTGAGAATAAAATTCCAAGCGTTACAAAGCTCGTTAAATAATAATGAATCGCTTTTAAACCCGTGAGATAAATAGCCCGTGGAGAGACCATTTCAAGCATGCCTATGGGCTGGTTAAAAATATCGCGGATTAAAGTGTAACCTGCTAAATCATTTTTACTAATGGGTTTTGAAAAATGACTGGTGCTTTCAGTAGAAAGCGTTTGATAGATGTTTTGCAATGTCCCATTAGTTTGTATTTCTTGGGGTAATAATAATTGCACGTCAAGTTTTGTCGTGTCTTTCATTTTCTGAATAAGATTAGGCGAGAGAATTCTACCGGCCACCATAATTCCTAAAGGCGGTTGTTTTTTATCGCTGTCGGTTGCTGCACATGCTGCAATCATCATAATGCAATTATCCAACAACACATAACCGCGAAGATCACTCTGTACATCTTTGCGGTTTAATAAAAAACTGCCGGGTGCTAGATATTTATCTAAACCTTGAGGGGAGGAGGTAAATTTTTCGCGATCGGTATCAGCTGAGGCAGTAGTTAATAACTTGCCGTTTAAATCCCAGTAGGCGAGAAAATTAATATTCGACGTAACAAAGGCCGGCATATTAATATTATTTTTAATGAAATCAGGATTTTTACCTTGTAGATACGTGTATAAATCATTCCAATGCGACCAGTCGGAAGTAAAAGTATAAAGTGAATAATTAATTTGATCTAAAGCTTGATCGATACGAGTGAGATCACTGTTGGCATGTTCTTGTTCTAAACGTAAAAAACTTTTAGCTAAAAAATGATAAGAGCCCGCATAAGTTGCCGCTAGAAATACTAGCCAGACACAGCCAACGCCTAATAAGACCTTATTCTTTAATTTCATGGTTTTGCCCCAATAGTTCACGCATTTTAGCTTTAATCATATCAATCGCTATACGGTTATTGCCACCCCGCGGAATAATGATATCCGCGTAGCGTTTACTCGGTTCAATAAATTGTAAAAACATGGGACGTACGGTTTCTTCATATTGCTTGAGTACGCTATCTAAGGTTCTTCCTCGTTCGTTGACATCGCGTTTAATACGGCGGATTAAACAAATATCTAAAGCAGTTTCCATAAAGATTCGGATATCTAATAATTCTCTTAATTCGGGTTCAGCAAAAAGTAATATCCCTTCTAATACGATAATAGAATGTTGGCCAATTTTTCGAGTGGCAGTATCTCTTTGGTGCAATGAAAAATTATAAGTCGGAACTTCTACTGATTTACCTTGTTGCAGCAAAATTAAATGTTCGCATAATAAATCATGATCCATGGAATTCGGGTGATCATAATTAATCGAAGCGCGCTCTTCTAATGGCATCGCTTTATGATCTTTGTAATAAGAATCTTCTGGAATGACAACCACTTGATTGGAACCTAACTCATTCACAATGGTATTGGCTAATAAACTTTTGCCAGAGGCTGAAGCGCCAGAAATCCCAATAATGATGACGTTTTTCTTTTGCACGTTATTTTTCTCCTTTGGCTTTTTTCAGCAACACATACAAAGCACCGCCTGAACCTTGGCGCGGATGTGCTGAGCAAAATGCTAAAACACTCTCAGATTCTCGTAACCAATGATTCACTCTGTTTTTTAAAATAGGGGCTGAACCTGCTTTTTTACTCCCCTTGCCATGAATAATAAGCACATGTTTCAGTTCTCTCTTTTCGCAATTATATAAGAAAAAACTTAAGGCTTCTTTAGCTTCTTTCACGTTTCTGCCATGCAGATCTAAAATGGCTTCTATGCTATATTGCCCGGCTTTTAAATTGCGAAGAATTTTTGATGAAACCCCTTCACGTGAAAATTTAATATATTCCTCGCCTTGTACTAAAGGCAGTTCTTCGCGATCCGAGAGTTCAGGCAGTTCAATTTCAGTGGCTCGCTTGGAGGAGGGTTCTTTGTAGGTGCGAGCTTTTACTTTTTCGACAGCTTTGCGAAAAAGTGCTTTTTCTGACTCGCTAAGGTTGAATTTTGGGCTCATATCTATATACTTTAGCACGCTATGAATAACGACGACATATTACAACGCTTCATTTTTGAAAAATCTTCTATTCGGGGAGAGCTTGTCCGTTTAGGGCTGAGTTTTACCGAAATTGTGACCCAACACGACTACCCCGGTTTTATAAAAAAAATCTTGGGAGAATTGCTGGTAGTAGGGACTTTATTATCCGCCATTATTAAATTCAAAGGTAAGCTCACGGTCCAATTTCAAGGGAAGGGCAAGCTTAAATTATTAATCGCTGAGGCGACCAACGAACATACGATTCGTGGCTTGGCTCAATGGGATAAGAGCTTAACTGAAAGTGAATTATCAGAAGCTTTTCAACAAGGCGTATTGGTGATTATTATGCAAGGCAAAAAAGTCACTCAACACTATCAAGGTATCGTTGCCTGGCAAGGCAATAACTTAGCTCAATCTATTGAGGGCTATTTTAGAGATTCTGAGCAATTATTAACGCGAGTTTGGCTAGCCGTGAATGATACGAAAGCCGCGGGTATGTTATTACAAGTGTTGCCCGGAAAAAATGAGCATATGCCAGCCGATTGGGATACTATTGTTCATTTATCCGATACTGTAAAACCTGAAGAATTATTAGAGTTAGATAACGAAACTTTATTAAGACGCCTCTATACTATAGAAGCCGAAGTGAGATTATTTCCCGCAACGCCCGTTAGGTTCCGCTGTACTTGTTCCCAAACGCGCAGTGAAAATGCTTTGTTATTATTGGGCCAAGAAGAAGCCAAAGCTGAATTAAAAAATAAAAATGAAATTGTAGTCACCTGTGATTTTTGCAGTAAAAAATATGTTTTTGATCGAATCGATGTAGAAAAATTATTTAAACAACGCGGCGGCCCATCCTCAACACAGGTGCACTAATATGCTAAATTTTATTTACGATTTTATCCCCGTCTTTTTGTTTTTTTTAGCGTTTAAATTTTATGATATCTATGTCGCAACCATAGTCGGTATTCTCGCAACCGGTATCCAAGTCGCCTTAACCAGATTTGTCCAAGGCTATTTCGACAAAAAGCAAGTCATCACTTTTATCGTATTTTTATCTTTCGGTAGTTTAACTTTATATTTCCATAATCCTATTTTCGTCAAATGGAAACCAACTATTATATTCTGGTTCTTTGCAAGCGCATTACTGATAAGCAAATTTCTCCCGCATAAACCTTTATTACAAAGATTTTTCGATGGGCTTAGCACCGAAAAAGGCTTAGATCTACCTTCGCAAGCCTGGTCACGTTTAACGACCGCTTGGATTGTTTTCTTTTTCTTATTAGGCTCGGTAAATATTTATATCGCTTATTATTGTAGTACTGCTGCTTGGGTTAACTTTAAATTTTACGGAATTTTAGGTTTACTGTTATTATTTAGCATTATTCAGGCGCTTTATCTTTCTCGTTATTTTACCCAACCAAAACCATGAGAAAAGCCTTAATTCAAGAGCGTTTGCAAAAAGCTTTTTCGCCTTCCCAATTAGAAGTGATTGATGACAGTGATAAACATCGGGGTCATGAAGGTGCTAAGGGTGGCGCAGGGCATTATACGGTTATTATTTCTGCTGATTGTTTTAAGGGTCTTACTCGTCTCGAAATTCATCGAAAAATCTATCAAGAGTTGAATGATTTAATCCCGCAAGAGATTCATGCCTTGCAAATCAAACTCGTTTGAATTATCAATTTTAAATTTGTTTTAGTTGATCTTGAGTTAACACAAACACCCCACCTTCACTGTGTTGAAACTCCAACCAAGTAAAAGGAATATTCGGATATTTTTCTGCAAGCGCTTCTTCGCTATTGCCCACTTCAACAATTAACACGCCATTGGGGGTTAAATATTCAGCGGCTTTTTTTAAGATTTTAACAGTGCAATCTAAACCTTCTTTTCCTGAAGCTAAAGCAAGAGAAGGTTCATGTAAATATTCTTTTGGTAAAGCTTCCATCTCATCTAAGCTCACATACGGAGGATTGCTCACGATAAGATCATATTTTTTAGCGGGGAGTGATTTAAATAAATCGGACTGATGTAAAGTTACTTGATCATCGACTTGATGGCGTAAAATATTTTTTTTCGCAACCGCCAATGCATCTTTAGAAATATCACTGGCATCAACTATTGCATCTGGAAAAGCGAGTGCGCAAGCTATGGCTATACAACCACTACCCGTACATAAATCTAAAATACTATGTACATTCTCGGGATCAACCCAAGGTTCAAAATGATTTTCGATTAATTCAGCAAAAGAAGAGCGGGGGATAATGACGCGCTCATCGACATAAAAACTATGGCCTGCGAAATGAGCTTCGTGGGTTAAATAGGGGACGGGAATTCTATCGGTGACGCGTTTTTCTATTAAAGTAGATAATACTTCGCATTCGGCTTTGGTCAAACGAGCATCAAGCACCGCAGGATTAACATCATGGACTAAATGTAGACTGTGTAAAACTAGGGCTACGGCTTCGTCCCAGGCATTTTCGGTGCCATGGCCATAATATAGACCCGCTTCGCTAAACCGGCTGACGGCGTAACGGATATAATCTCTAATGGTTTGTAATTCGGGGTGAATTTTCATAGTGGGATTATGAGCTATTCCTCGTTATAATCAAATAAATTTTTAACTTTTAAGAAGCTAAACTATGACGGGTCCTGTGATTTTAGATTTAAAAGGCTTGGAGTTAGAGCCTGAAGAACATGAGATTTTGCAGCATCCTATGGTAGCGGGTATTATTCTTTTTTCTCGAAATTATGAGTCTCCTGAACAAATAAAAGAGCTGATTCGCAAAGTTCGAGCCTGCCGTTCAACCCCGCTTATTGTAGCTGTTGATCATGAGGGTGGACGTGTGCAGAGGTTTCGGCAAGGGTTTACCCATCTGCCGCCTATGGGTCAATTGGGGGAAAAATATGATCAAGACCCAAAGAGTGCTTTAGAAATGGCAACACAATGCGGTCAAATTATGGCGAGTGAATTATTTTCAGTCGGTGTGAATTTGAGCCTAGCCCCGGTTTTGGATTTAGCGCGGGATAATAAATCGGCTATTGGCGATAGGGCTTTTCATCATGATCCTAATGTGGTGGTTGATCTTGCTAAGGCATTAATAAAAGGCATGCGAGAAATCGGCATGGCCTCTATTGGAAAACATTTTCCAGGGCACGGCAGGGTGACGGCGGATTCTCATGTAACGATGCCTATTGATACGCGAAGTTTTACTGAAATTGAGAGTGAGGATTTAATCCCTTTTAAAACGTTAATAGAAGAAAATTATTTTGACGGAATTCTACCGGCTCACATTCAATTCCCTGCTATTGATTCTAAGCCCGTCGGGTTTTCTAGTGAGTGGCTTAAAACAATATTACGTAAAAATTTGGGTTTTAAGGGTGTTATTATTAGCGATGATTTGAATATGGAAGGAGCTTCTATTGCCGGAAATTATTCCAATCGAGCATTGGCTGCTTTAAATGCCGGATGTGATATTGTTTTGATTGGCAATAATCGTGCAGGAGCTATTCAAATACTCGAGGGATTGCCTAGCGGCCAATATCTTTTAAAAGATGAAACAGTTAAAATGCTTCTCGGAAATTCAAAGATTAACTAAAAGTAGGAAAGCGATATGGAAAGTACTAAAAACAAAATGCAAACCATTCTTGATCGATCTGAGTGTTTATATCATTTTTCAGATATACAAAACGCCATCGAAAAAATGGGCGTTGAAATTACCGAAAAATTAAAAGATGCTAACCCGCTAGTTTTATGTGTCATGATCGGAGCTTTAATCCCAGCAGGGCATTTATTAACTAGATTGCAGTTTCCACTTGAAGTCGATTACATCCATGCAACACGTTATCGTGGCGCCACTCGAGGTGGAGACTTGCATTGGTTGGTTGAACCTAGACAATCGCTGAAAGATCGTACGATTTTAGTCATCGATGATATTATGGATGGCGGATTAACCTTAGGGGCTATTATTGATTATTGTCAGTTAGGGAATGCAAAAAAAGTTTATACGGCTGTCATGGTGAATAAAATTCGTCAACGTGAACCCGGCGTGAATTTTGAACCTGATTTTGTGGGGCTTCATACAGAAGATCGTTATGTTTATGGTTTTGGTTTGGATTACGAAGAGCATATGCGAAATTTACCAGGAATTTATGCATTAAAGGAGTAATAGCATGCGGTTTTTGAAATATTTACGAACGATGTTGCGTTCTTTTTATTCGCGAGAACTGTACCGTGAAGTGGCTACTCGATGGGATGTGGGAGTGGTTTTATATTTGTTATTTGTATTAACCGTCTGTTGGATTTTTATGATGCTAAAAATCCAACTGGAAATTAATCAATCGGCTAAGCTGTTTGCTTCTGAATATGCTTCCCAATTTCCATTATTAACCATCAAAAACGGTGTTATTTCAACCCCCGAAAATCATCCTTATGTTATTCAAGATCCTAATACCAAACAAGTATTTGCAACCGTTGATACCTCTTCCCAAAATAAAAATCTTGATCTTAGTACGCGTACTATCATAGTCACCAATAATAAAATTATGTGGACTAGTCATGATGGCGTCGTAAAAACTTATCAATTAGCTAAAAATATTAATATGACTCTAGATCCTATTATGCTGAAAGATAAATTATTATCTTGGGCAAAATGGAGTTGGTTGCTTATTTTTCCTATGTTCTTATTAGTGTCTTTTTCTTATCGTTTAGTAGAAGCTTTGATTTATGCCGTGATTGGAAAAATCTTAGGATTAGTTGCTCGCGTCAGTTTGCCTTATACCACCGTTTTTAAGTTAACTATTGTTGCCATGACGCCAGTTATAGTCATTGGCACCTTATTAGATTGGTTTGAACTAAATTTTCCTAGAATAGCTGTATTATATTTTGTTTTAGCACTTACCTATATTTTATTTGCTGTTTCATCTAACAGGACAAAAAAATACTAACATGCTGATTTATTTGTTAGGTTTAACAGCTGTTTTTATTGGATTTGAATTTGTTTTTTTTCTGCAGTGGACCAACGCTTATTTAGGCGGTTATGATTTAATGGCGCATCATCTACCTGTGCCGTTAGTAGTTTTGCCGCAATTGATCTATTTTGTTTTGCTTCAATTAGCGGTGCCTTTACTCTTTACTTTGTTAATCTTTGCAATGGCAAGACTAATAGGATTAGCGCTTAAATTATCTTTTAAAAACATCGAAAAACTGGGATTTTTATTATGGATCTTAGGAATTTTAACAGTATTGTTAGCGAATCAATATTATTTTGCTAATTCAAAATTTAATAACATTGTTTCGACTCTGTTGCCTTTTAAATGGGGTAAGATTTTATTAGTAATAATTTCTTTTGTTTTGTTTCTCGCGGGTTTGATTTCATGGTGGGGGTTGTTTAAATTTTCGCGTAAGCTTTTTTTCTTGCTGCCTTTAATTCCTATATTATATATTATTTTTCCATTATCTCACTCGTATGAGTCCCCAAAAAACCCTACCCAGCCTAATATTATTTTAATCGGCATTGATTCGCTGCGGCCGGATTTTTTAAATTATTTTGGTAACGATGAAAAATTGCTATTTATCGATGATTTTTTAAATCATGCCGCCGTTTTTTCAGATGCTATGACGCCTCTAGCACGGACTTATCCTTCTTGGGCCAGTTTATTAACCGGGCTTTATCCTAAACACAGTGGGATTCGAACGGATTTGCAAGATCATGCTACGACTGACTTAAGCCAAACTTTGCCCGCGATATTACAGAAAAAAGGCTATCAAACCATTTTTGCGACTGATGAAACGCGTTTTAGTAATATTGATGAGCCATTTGGTTTCAATCATATCATTTCACCCCCCAGTGGTTTAAATGATTTTTTAATCGGATCTTTAAATGATTTTCCGTTTACTAATTTATTAATAAATACAAAGTTAGGTCGTTATTTATTTCCCTACTCGTATGGCAATCGCGGGGTATATACTGAATATGACCCTGATGCTTTTTTAAATCTAGTCGAATCTTCTTTGGCGACGACAGATCAGAAACCTATTTTTTTAGCGATACATTTTTGTTTGCCGCATTATCCGTATTTTTGGCAAAAGCATCCTGAACATGAACAGCATCCCTATTTAGACTATCAAGCCGCTTTACATAGAGCTGACCAACAAGTGGGCGATTTTATGAAATTTTTAGCCCAGCATAAAATTCTGGATAATGCAGTGGTGGTTTTGTTGTCAGATCATGGAGAAACGTTTGGATTTTCAGGGGATAGAATTACCGCGGCAGATTGTGCCAAAGATAAAGGGCTACCATGCTTTTATCCAGCTAGCAGGGATAGTGAGACCGTAGATCAAGTTGCAGGGCATGGGACGGATGTATTGGCCTTGCCGCAGTATCATTTAGTCTTAGCGTTTAGATTTTATAAGGCAGGGAAAAATTATAGAGGTTCTATTCCAGGATTGGTTTCATTATTGGACGTTAAGCCAACATTATTATCTTTATTAAAAATTAAAGCGCCTCTAGAAGATGGTCACTCGCTCCTAAAAGCTATTCAAACGGGAAGAATGGATAATACTGATACAGATTTTATGCTTGAAACTGATTTTACCCCGTGGGGGTTGCGTACTGTTCATCCAGAATACAAAAATATCTTAGCAGAGAGTTTGGATTATTTTGAAATCAACCCGGTCACCACAAAAATTACGGTTAAACCTTCGATGTTGAAATTAATT
>JABDEM010000032.1:4033-21130 GCA_013287085.1 Gammaproteobacteria bacterium | reverse complement strand
TGACGCGTACACCCGTTTTTAAAGTAACGCCCAACACACGTCTTTGCGGATCTTCTAAAATGGGAATATCGGTAATCACATCACTCACTTTTTCGCGGGTTAAAATAGCCATGCCGTTATAAGTGCGTTGACCGCTAAAAACGCATTCGTAACCTGCGGCATTGATTTCAGCAAGCGGAAAAACATCATCGGGAATTTTTGTTTCTTGAAGGGCTAACACATCGGGCGAATTCGTTTGCAGCCAATCTAACACCTGCGGCAAACGAACTCGCAACGAATTGACATTCCAACTTGCAATTTTAAGCACTGTAGTACATATCAAATTCAACAGGATGAGTGGTCATATTGAGTCTTTCCACTTCTTCGCGTTTAATTTGAATATAAGATTTAATCAAATCTTCATTAAATACTTTGCCTGCTAATAAAAATTGATGATCTTCTTCTAAATGATTTAGAGCTTCATCTAAAGTAGAACAAAGGCTTGGTAGTTTACTAATTTGTTTTTGTGGTAAGTCATATAAATTTTCATCCACTGCATCGCCTGGATGAATTTTGTTGAGAATCCCATCAATGCCTGCCATTAACATCGCAGAAAATGCTAAATAAGGGTTACATAAAGCATCTGGGTATCTTGCTTCAATACGTTTTTCTTTATCGGTAAATACATGCGGAATACGAATCGCCGCCGAACGATTGCTTTCGGAATAAACCATAGTAACCGGTGCTTCAAATCCAGGCACTAAACGCTTGTAGCTGTTCGTTGTAGGATTCGTAAAAGCATTGAGGGCTCGGCAATGTTTAATTAAGCCACCAATATAATAAAGCGCCATTTCAGACATGCCTGCATAAGCATTTCCAGCAAATAAATTTTTGCCGCCTTTAGCTAACGATTGATGGCAATGTAATCCGCTGCCGTTATCACCCACTAATGGTTTTGGCATAAAGGTGACTGATTTACCAAAAGAATGCGCTGCGTTTTGAATCGCATATTTAAACACTAACATTTCATCGGCTTTAAGACGTAAAGTGTTGTAACGCGTCGTAATTTCATTTTGATTGCAAGTCGCTACTTCATGGTGATGCACTTCGGGATTTAAACCCATTTGCATTAAAATTTGGCACATAGCGGAACGTAAATCATGAGAAGAATCAACCGGAGGAACTGGGAAGTAACCGCCTTTAATACGTGGACGATGACCCATGTTGCCTTCTTCTATTCTTTTGCCTGTATTCCAATCCGCTTCATGAGAATCCACTTCATAGAAACAGCCATTCATGCCTATATTCCAACGCACGTCATCAAAAATAAAAAACTCTACTTCTTGACCAAAATAACAAACATCCGCAATAGCGGTGGTTTTGAGATATTCTTCTACCCGTCTTGCAACGCCGCGCGGATCACGGGTGTAGGGTTGTTTGGTAACAGGATCCATAATATCGCAACGAATATTAAGCGTAGGAGCGTCACAGAAAGGATCAACGACTGCCGTTTCAGGATCTGGCATTAAAACCAAATCGGATTTATTAATATCAGCCCAACCTGCAATGGATGAACCATCAAACACTTTACCTTGTTGAAATAACGCATCATCGGCTTTGCTTCTAGGAACTGTTACATGGTGTTCTTTACCACGTAAATCACAAAACCTAAAATCTACAAATTCAATTTTTTGCTCATTCATGAGCGTTTTGACCGCTTCAATCTCACTTTTTGTACTAGTAGTCCGGTGGGTAGTTTTTTGACTCTCGATTACATCAACAGGGTTTGCCATGGGGTTCTCCTAGAAAAGAATTCGACTTATTCTATAGAACTTTTAAACCAAGGTCACTCGTGTAAATCGTCTTTTTCCAACTTGTAAAATAAATTTAGCGCCTGATTGCACAATTAAATGCCTATCTCCAACTTTTTCGCCGTCTATTTTAACTGCGCCCTGTTCAATCATGCGAGTTGCATCGGAGGTGCTCGTGGTTAATCCAGCCATTTTAATAAGTTGAACCAAGGCCAAGCCTTTTTCACCCGCTGGGAATGACACTTCAGATAGATCTTCTGGAATAGCCCCTTTTTGAAATTGGGAAATAAAACCTTGCAACGCATCTTCAGCGGCTGCTTTGCTATGAAAGCGCTCAACAATTTCTACCGCTAATTTAAATTTAATATCGCGAGGATTCGCCCCACCTGATACTTGGTCACGAAATTCTTTAATTTCTTGGGGGGTGCGCAAACTAACTAGATTAAAATATAACCACATGGTTTCATCAGAAAGCGACATGATCTTGCCAAAAATTTCTTTAGGGGATTCATCGATACCAATATAATTTCCTAATGATTTAGACATTTTTTTAACGCCATCTAACCCGGGCAATAAAGGAAATGTCATGACAATTTGCGGAGTTTGCCCGAAATGTTTTTGTAATTCTCGGCCCATGAGTAAATTAAATTTTTGATCCGTGCCGCCTAATTCAATATCGGCTTTCATTGCAACAGAATCATAGCCTTGCAATAACGGATAGAGAAACTCATGGATAGCAATGGGTTGGCCCGTCGTATAACGTTTATGGAAATCATCGCGTTCTAACATACGCGCAACCGTATGGGTTGCGGCGAGCTTAATCAAATCCACCGGGGTTAATTTATTGGACCATTCGGAATTAAACATCACTTTAGTTTTTTGAGGATCCAAAATTTTGAATACTTGCTTGCGATACGTTTCAGCATTGGCCTGAACTTGTTCAATACTGAGCGGTGGCCGCGTTTCGTTTTTACCCGAAGGATCGCCAATTAAACCCGTAAAATCCCCAATAATAAAACACACTTCATGGCCTAAATCTTGGAACTGGCGCATTTTAGTTAATAAAACCGTATGGCCCAAATGTAAATCAGGCGCAGTAGGATCAAAGCCTGCTTTAATACGTAAAGGCTTGCCCTTTTTAAGACGCTCAATAAGCTCTTCTTCTAATAGAATTTCCTCAGCCCCACGGCGTATGATTTCTAACGCTTCTTTCATAACCTTCTCCGATCTCTTTACACGTATCGGCAAGATTATGGCATAATTGCTTAATTCCACAAAAGGAAACCACACATGTCTGAACTTTATATTGGGTTAATGTCTGGAACGAGTTTAGATGGGATTGATGTCGTATTAGTTGATTTCGCCCACCCTAAACCTAAATTACTCGCAACTTTAGCGTATGAATTAAATCCAACATTCCGTGCAGAAATTCTTTCTTTGAGACAACCTTCTGAAAATGAAGTTCAACGATTAGCCGAATTAGACGTCAAACTGGGCAATGAATTTGCGAATGCAGCTTTAACTCTGTTAAAAAATCAAAAACTAAAAAATGACTCTATTCAAGCCATCGGCAGTCATGGTCAGACGATTCGACATTTTCCCAATCAAACTTTTCCTTTTACTATTCAAGTGGGCGATCCTAATATTATTGCGGCGAAAACAGGAATTACCACTGTCAGCGATTTTCGTCGTCGTGATTTAGCCCATGGCGGTCAAGGTGCACCGCTCGTACCTGCGTTTCATCTTTATCTTTTTTCTGACACCCACAAAAATCGTGTGATTGCGAATATTGGTGGCATTGCCAATATTACCGTACTCTCCTCTTCAAAACCTGTTTTCGGATTTGATACCGGGCCTGGAAATACTTTAATGGATGCCTGGGCTAAAGAACATTTACAAAAAAATCATGATGAAAATGGCGCGTGGGCAAAAAGAGGAAATGTTATTCCTGAATTATTACAAAAATTATTATCGGATCCCTATTTTAAAAAAACCCCTCCCAAAAGCACAGGCCAAGAATTATTTAATATTTCATGGTTAAAATCTTTTTTAAATCCTATCGATGACCCTATAGATGTGCAAGCGACATTAGCTGAACTGACCGCACAAAGTTTAATGGATGCTATTACACAACAAATTCCTAATGGTGAAATATTAATTTGTGGCGGTGGTGTGCATAATCAATATTTAATGGATCGTATTCGTTACTTAGCAGAAAATTATTCAGTCGATTCCACTGAAAAATATGGCGTACCGCCTGATTGGATTGAAGCCATGGCTTTTGCTTGGCTTGCTAAACAAACTTTAAATAAAAAACCCGGTAACTTAAAAGAAGTGACGGGAGCCAAATGTGAAACTATTTTGGGTGGGGTTTATTACGCTTAGGAGACTTGCCAGGATCACCCTCATCCTCACCTGCCCTTTTCTCTCGCGGCAAAGCAAAGGTCAATGGAAGGGTTTTTCCGCCTAAACCATAATAAAGATCTGGCGAATGCAAAACTTCCCCTTTTAAAATTTCTTTAAATTTTTGTCTCGCATCAAGGGCTTCTTCAGAATAATTTTTATCAGAAAAATTTGGGTTATCATAAGACTCTATACCTTTAAAATCAGTCGTATAATAACTAACCGTTCTAAAAGAAGTGCTAATTTCTTTCTCTTTCATATTGGATCTTTTTATCTTGACCGCGGCTACAATACTTTCACAAGCTACTTTTAAAACTAATGCTTCATAAACATATAAAGGCCACCCTACTACTGCTGCCAAATTTTTTTCGTCTTTATCTTCGTGAACTCTAGCACTATTAGCCGCTTGCATGGTTTGTAAACTATGAAGATCAATCACTAAATTTTCTGGGTTTCTATAATTTTTTTTATCGGCCACATCGACTATAACCTTAACAGTGCCATTGTCATATTGCGGTATGTTCGACGGAATATGATCCCCACGATTATCAATATAAAAAATTTTGGATGCTTCAGGCAATGCAATAGCATAAATATAAGTTTCTTCTTCTTCGTTTAATGGAAATAACGCCGCGCTTTCTAAATTGGAGGAGAGGGTAATAGCAATATTAGAATCTGCATCAACCGTTTGACTAAAACCCCCTAAGTGATCTTGATAATGAGGCGCACGAATGGCTTCTGCCCACCAAAGTTTTTCACCCAGCTTAGGTTTTTCTCTAGGCGAAAATCCATCTTTAAAAATTTCGGCGGGAGACCTTGAATCGGCACGATAATAAATAGGCATAAATTATCCCCTCTGTTATATAACAGTATAGATTACACTTTGCTATATTGCTCATTTTTACCAAGCCATCTTGCAATAAAATGTGCAATCGAATCAGGATATTTGTGCATAATAATATTTCCGGCTTCTTGAACTAAGGGTAATAAATCACTATCGCGCAGTAAATCTGCAATCCGTAAGCGCACTTCACCGGTTTGACGAGTTCCTAATACTTCACCAGGACCCCGCAATTCTAAATCGCGTTCGGAAATTTTAAATCCATCATTAGTTTCACGCATAATAGCTAAACGTGATTTTGCCATTTGTGATAAAGGGGATTGATACATCAAGACGCAATGACTCGCGAGAGATCCTCGACCTACACGACCGCGTAATTGATGCAGTTGTGATAAGCCTAAACGTTCTGCATTTTCGATAATCATTAAACTGGCATTCGGAACATCGACACCGACTTCAATAACCGTTGTTGCCACTAATAAATGAATTTGACTGGCTTTGAAAGCCTGCATGATGGATTCTTTTTCTTGGGGCTTTAAACGTCCATGGACTAATCCAATGGTTAATTCTGGTAATGCGCTGCGCAATAGCTCTGCTGCTTTTTCCGCTGCTTGGCATTGTAAATCTTCGGATTCTTCAATTAAGGTACAAACCCAATACACTTGTTGGCCATTTTTACAAATATCACGAATGCGCATGACCATTTCATCGCGTCTGGTATTTGGAATCACACTGGTTATAACAGGTGTGCGGCCCGGAGGTAATTCATCAATGGTTGAACAATCTAAATCAGCATAAATACTCATGGCGAGTGTGCGGGGAATGGGCGTTGCGGTCATCATTAATTGATGCGGATAACAATCGCCATAAACACCTTTAGCACGTAAGTCTGCTCTTTGTTCTACACCAAAACGATGTTGTTCATCAATAATTACCAAAGCTAATTTGGAAAAGTTAACGTCTTTTTGAAATACAGCATGCGTACCAACCACAATTTGCGCGTCAAGTAAGCTCTCTTTGTGTCGACTGGTTAACAAAGCAATTTTAATATTAAGCGGTGTTAGCCATTTTTCAAAATTTCTATAATGTTGTTCCGCTAAAATTTCAGTTGGAGCAATGAGCGCCACTTGATAATCGTTTTCAACCGCTTGTAATGCAGCCAATGCTGCCACAATGGTTTTACCTGATCCCACATCCCCTTGGATCAAGCGCAACATGGGAATATTTTTTTCAAGATCTTGCTCAATCTCTTTTGCTACTCTTAATTGAGCCTGCGTTAATTGAAACGGTAATTGTTTTAAAAAATCCTCGCGTAAACTATTTTTTTGCGGCAATGCGGTTGATTTTTGCTGTTGAAAACTATTTTTAAGTCTTACTAAACTTAATCGATGCGCAATTAATTCTTCAAACACTAAGCGTTTTTGATACACTTCGACCGATTGATCAAGAGCGGGTCTATGTAAAAATCGAATCGCGTCTTTAAGCGTTGGGAAAGATAATTTTTGCAAAATTTCTTGCGGAATAATTTCCACCACATCGCTTTTTTCTAGCAAGACTAAAGCACGATCGGTCAATTTTCGAATCATTAATTGACTTAAACCGT
Source organism: Gammaproteobacteria bacterium (assembly GCA_013287085.1). Lineage (GTDB taxonomy): Bacteria > Pseudomonadota > Gammaproteobacteria > DSM-16500 > DSM-16500 > JABDEM01. Next base: position 14,493 of record JABDEM010000032.1, on the reverse strand, counting down.
CCGTCGCAGGATAAATTGGCGTGAGTGTTTCCTCAACTTCCACCTCAATACTGGGATGAACCATCTCAATCCCTTTAGGTCCAAATCGCACTTCGCCAAAACAACGCAATCTAGAACCTTCTGCTAATTGTTTTTCTTGAGAAGCATTGATATAAAAAAACCGTAAATTTAAAAACCTGTGACCATCGGACAATTTACATAACAAACGTGTTTTCGCAAATCGGTTAGGTTTAGAAACTTCAATAATGTTTCCTTCAACAACAGCATATTCACCCACTTCCAGCTGATTTAAAGGAGTAACACGCGTGCGATCTTGATAGCGAAAGGGCAAATGAAATAATAAATCTTGTACAGTATGCAAACCTAAGCGTTGCAATTTTTCCGCCACTTTAGGTCCAACACCAGTTAGGCGGGAACAGGGTACAAGATTTAATTTATCCATAAGCAAACTCTATAATTTTTTTAAATCTAACATCCCCTCTCCTCCCGCGCTTTAGCGGGAGGAGAGGGTTAGGGAGAGGAGGGTTTCAACTTCGCTTGAAGTTTTTTAACCTCCTTCCCCCAACCCCTTCCTCCAACGTAAAACGTTGGAGGAAGGGGAGTTTATTTATAAAACTAACCATTTGTTTTTAGTCTTTTTTAATAATCCTTCTCAACTCAGATAACTTCCTTTTTGGTACAAGAAGTATCATTCCCCTCTCTAATTATCCCTTTGACTTTCCCCAACCCCCGCATTAAAGTTCCTCTCAATGCCGGGATGGTGGAATTGGTAGACACGCAGGCTTCAGATGCCTGTGGGGGAGACCCCGTGGAGGTTCGAGTCCTCTTCTCGGCACATCTTTTTTTATTTTAAAACGGGTTTTTTAAGACAATAGTCTCGCGTCTATCAGGTCCCGTTGAAATAATATCGATAGGAATTCCTGCTAATTCTTCTACTCTTAATAAATAAGCTTGAGCTTTTTTGGGTAATTTTTCAAAACTAGTGGCACCTAAAGTAGATTCTTCCCAACCTGGCATGTCTTCATAGACAGGCTCGCATTGGCCAAATTCATCGGCATCAATAGGAATAGAATGCACTTCTTTGCCGTCTATTTTATAGCCTACGCAAATTCTAATGGTTGGAAAGGCATCTAATACATCTAATTTTGTGACGCATAAGCCGGATAAACTATTAATTTGAATCGAACGCTTGAGTGCAACCATATCTAACCAACCGCAACGACGGGGGCGGCCTGTGACTGAACCAAATTCATTACCACGTTCAGCAATTTTTTTGCCTGTTTCATCAAATAATTCCGTAGGAAAAGGTCCTGCGCCGACTCTCGTCGTATAGGCTTTAGTGATTCCTAGTATTGATTCAAAATGTCTGGGGCCAACACCTGTGCCAACACTAGCAGCGCCTGCTACGGTATTGGATGATGTTACGAACGGATAAGTTCCATGATCGACATCTAATAATGTTCCTTGTGCGCCTTCGAATAAAACATTGGAACCGCGTGCAATGTGTTCTGCAAGTAAAGTTGAGACATCGGCTTTCAAAGGCAAAAGACGGGGAGCAAGCGCTAACATGGAATCCAGCAAATGATTAAAATCAATAGGTGTTTCTTTATGATAATGTTCTAACACAAAGTTATGATAACTTAAGGCTTCTTCTAATCGTTTAGCAAAACGTTTTTCATCGAATAAATCGGTAAATCGAATTCCGCGTCTTGCGACTTTATCTTCGTAAGCCGGACCAATGCCACGCCCTGTCGTACCGATGGCTGCTTTACCTCGTGCTTTTTCTCGCGCTTGATCTAAGGCTACGTGATAAGGCAATAACAACATACAGGCTTCGCTAATGCGCAAACGTTTGGAGACTGGAACCCCACGTTGTTCTAACTCATCCATCTCTTGCAAAAATGCGGTCGGTGATAATACGACACCATTACCAATTAAACATTGCACGTGATCATGCAAAATGCCTGAGGGAATTAAACGTAAAACCGTTTTCTTACCATCAATCACTAAAGTATGGCCTGCATTATGGCCACCTTGAAATCGAACCACCGCTGAGGCTTTTTCCATTAATAAATCAACTAACTTGCCCTTACCTTCATCGCCCCACTGACTACCTAAAATAACAATACACTTTCCCATATTATTCTTCTCTTACGAATTTAAATGTAATAAATAAACAACAGTAAGCCCAATTAACATGCTCACCAAACCATAAATTCTTAGCGTGCGATCACTTTGAATCATCATGCGATACATCATACGTCGCCAAAACTTGGGTGATAAAAATGGAAGCGTCCCTTCCAAAACAAAAACCAACCCCACTGCAAATAAAAATGTTTGCCAGCTATTCATAAACTACCTCTTTACTGCAGCCCCATTCGCGGAACTATTGTGAAAATAATTGAAAAATTGTCCTTCGGGTTTAATCAATATAATATCGCTCTTGTGATTAAAACTTTTTTGATACGCCTCTAAACTTCGATAAAACGCATAAAATTGAGGATTGCCGCTATAGGTTTTTGCATAGACTTCAGCTGCTTCTTGATCCCCTTGGGCACGAATGATGGCGGCTTGTTTGATCGCTTCTGCTTTAATCACCGTCACTTTCTGATCTGCGAGCGCTTTAATCTCTTCTGATTTCTCAATACCTTCTGCGCGTTTGGCTTCCGCAAATTGTTTGCGTTCGGTTGCCATACGTTTGAAAACAGAATCGATAATTTCTTTAGGTAAAGTAATTTGTTGAATGCGCACATCGATCACGCTAATGCCTTGATCCTTGCCTACATTATTCGCTTGCTCTAAGATCGCTGCCATCATAGTGGAGCGACCCATAGAAATCGCTTCCTCACTGGTGCGTCTTCCATATTCTGCGCGCACAATATCATTCAAACGTTGTTCTAATAATGTTTCTGCCCAAGCAACACTACCGCCCGTACTGGTATAAAACTTAGGGATATCATTAATACGCCATTTAGCAAAATACTCGACCAGTAAATAAGTCTGTTCTTTGGTCACAACGGTCAAAGGATTTGAGCGGGGGGTTGCGAGCTCCTGTACGCGCATATCAAAAATTTTAACGCTATCGATTAGCGGTATTTTGGCATGCAAACCAGGGCCTAAGACGGTGCTTGAAACAATTTTTCCTAAACGAAGCACCATCGCATCTTCACCTTCGTTTACGGTGAAAAAACTCAAGAATGCAATCAGTACTATGACCACAACAATAGAAATCGATAGTTTTTTAGTGGGCGTCATTGGCAACTCCCCTTTTTGAGGATGCAATCAGTTGTTCTATCGGTAAATACATCATATTATTTCCGCCATTGACATCCATAAGGATTTTGCTCGACTTTTGTAAAACAGATTGAATAGTCTCAAGATACATACGTTCGCGAGTCACTTCAGGAGAAGCTTCATAGACTTTAGCGAGCGCTTGATATTTAGCTATATTTCCTTGTGCTCTTAAAACAATTTGTTGGCGATAAGCATTGGCATTCGCTGAAATACGCGCGGCATCACCTAAAGCAATAGGAACGACCCGACTCGCATAAGCTTGTGCATGCTGAATGGTAGTTGAACGATCTTGATCCGCGCGATTCACATCATTAAAAGCGACACGCACTTGATCTGGCGCTTGAACTTTGCGTAAAGTCACCGCAATCACTTCTAATCCGGTTCCATAAGATTTTAATAATTTCTTCACTCTTTCTAATACACCCGAACTTAAGTTCTCGCGACCGGTGGTTAATACCTCATCTAATTTCATTTGGCCCACCACATCAGATAAAGCACCGGATGAAACTTGTTCGATCGTGCGATCAGGATTTACTACATTAAATAAATAAGCACGAGGATCCGCAATTCGATATTGCACGCTTAATTCAACATTCACTAAATTTTTAGATTTATCGATACCTTCAAGCGATTTAACATATTGGTTAGGTAAATCACCTTGTTCAGATGATTTCGTTAAAAAATCGCCTTGCAGAGAAAACGAATAAATTTTTTGAATATCGACCATATATTTTGAATCAATCAATTGCGCCATCCAATGTAACCCTGGCTGAGTGACTTCAGTATACTGACCAAAACGTAAAATGACCGCTTCTTCTGCCGGGTTAACAATATAGAATCCTGCCACAAACCAAATCACAAAAACTAAGACCAAAAATAATCCAGCAATGACTCCATAACTATGATTTGAAGGAGTATTTCCATTGGGTGACCAGGATGTGCTTTTTTTCCCTGTCAAAAACTGGGTAACTTTTTTGAAGAAATCCCCAATGATTTTTTCAAGATCAGGAGGGCCCTGATCTTTTTTTCCACCACCCCATGGATCTTGGCGATTATTATTTCCGCCGGGTTCGTTCCAGGGCATATTCTTCTCCGTCGATTATTCAAACTAGTTCATGGATTTTAGTGGGCATCGGGTGTGGAAGCAAATAATAACTATGCTAATAACCGCTTAAGTTCGGATTGTGACATTCTAACGATAAGATGATGATACCCTTTCTCATCGATTTTTTCTGAAACTACTGCCTCTAATTCATAGAATTTGGCCCGTAATTTAGCGTCTTTTGGGGCTAATATGACAGAACTTTCCGTAATATCTTTAGTTAATAATTCTGCTATGGCACTCTCTAACTCTTCTATCCCCCATCCTTCATGAGCTGAAATTCTTATGCGCAATATTTTTCCATCTTGATCACGTTCTATTCCGGGGGTTAAGCCTTCCGCTAAATCTATCTTGTTATAGACCAATAACCTTGGGACATCCTCTGCCCCAATGCTGCTTAATACGGCATTGACCTGATCAATATTTGCGTGTCTACGCTCATCTTGAAAATCAATCACATGGAGTAATAAATCAGCTTCCGTGACTTCTTCTAAAGTGGCATGAAAAGCTTCTACTAAATCATGCGGTAGGTGTCTGATAAAACCTACGGTATCTGCAATAATCACCGGGCCCATTTCCGGTAATTTAATGCGACGTAAAGTAGGATCCAATGTGGCAAATAATTGATTCGCGACATAAACTGAATCATGACTTAAGCGATTAAATAAAGTGGATTTCCCTGCATTGGTATAACCCACTAAAGCAATGGTTGGAATAATAGCTCGTTTACGTGCGCGTCTACTTTGATTGCGTTGCTCACGTACTCTCAAAAGTCTCTGAGTAATAAATTTTATACGTGTTCGAATTTGACGGCGATCGACTTCTAACTGTGTTTCACCAGGGCCTCCGCGCAACCCAATACCGCCGCGCTGTCTTTCTAAATGGGTCCAACCGCCGACTAACCGCGTGGCTAAATGTTTTAACATGGCCAATTCAACTTGTAACTTACCTTCAAAACTACGCGCTCTCTGCGCAAAAATATCAAGAATAAGTCCGGTTCGATCCAGCACTTTGCATTTTAATAATTTTTCTAAATTTCTCTCTTGGGTGGGGGATAACACATGATTAAAAAGCACTAATTCAGCTTTATGACCTAAGACAGCCGCATGAATTTCTTCTGCTTTGCCACTACCGACAAAATATTTAGGCTCAGGGACTTTCTTACTGGCTGTCATGACCTCGACAATTTCAAGACCCGCAGAAACAGCAAGATCTTGAAATTCATCAAGATCTTCTTGCATATTTTCAGCTGAAAAATTTACATGGACTAATAAAACCCGCATCTTATTTTTCTACGACGGGTGTTCCATTATTCCCATTTTGAGCAGTGGCGCCAGCAGGATAACTAAATTCAAGCGGTGAGGACACATTGCGCGCTGGAACGATGGTTGAAATAGCGTGCTTATAAACCATTTGACTCACGGTATTTTTTAATAAAACCACAAATTGATCAAATGATTCAACTAACCCTTGTAACTTAATACCATTCACTAGATAAATCGAAACGGGGATTTTTTCTTTACGTAAGGTGTTCAAAAACGGATCTTGTAAGGATAGCCCTTTTGTCATTTTCTTATTCTCCCAATAGCCCTAAATTACCAAAAAAAACAAATGTACAATTCACATAAGCCCCTGAGAATACCCAATAAATCAACGCCCGGCAAGAAGTTCCTTTAAAATTTGAACAAACTTGGCTATAATATGTGTTAGCTTTTAAATCAGTCCTTGTCAAAAATATCGGTACAAAATCATCTTATGAACGAAAACAATTTATACAAAACACGGAAGTGCACTATTTGCGGGGTTGAAAAACCTTTATCAGCTTTTTTAGAGAGAAATACCTATGGCGCTATTTGTGCCAATTGTCGTGCGGCTGCAAGTGGCACTGAAGATGAGGGTACTACCCGAAAAGGTCATCGAATTGACGATAAAGCAAAAATTATTGCCGAATTAGATCAAAAAGAAGAAGCCGATAAAATCAAAGAACAATTCAGAGAAGATCATGAACAACGGGATCTTGAAGCGGAAGAGAAAAAAGAGAAAAAAGATTTATTAGCCATAGAAGAAAAAAAGCATCGCGAATTTTATCTTGCGGGCAAAAAAGAGGGCACTTCAGAAGCGGCTAAAAAATCTGCCGCCGAAAAAACCTTTCAAGAAGCACAAAATAAAGAACGGGGTGAAACCTCTTTTATCGCCGAAAAAGAACATTTTACCAATGAAAATCAAAAAGGCACCGTGGCGGAAAAAGAAATTCGCGCCAAAACAAGTACGGATTTCACTAACCCTTTCTTTGCACCCCAATTTGCAGAAATTCGATTTACCAGCAACCAAGCGCTAGATACCTTCAGACGACAATGGGCTGGAAACGCGCCTATTGCCAAAACCTTTGGTCAAGCTCACCCTACAACACCTCTTGCTGATAAAACACAACCTACTAAAACCAGCGGTCTACGCGAATCACTTTACAAACAAGCTCCCGCTCAAAAAGAAAAAGTCAGCGAACCGTCTTTGATTGAAGACATGGAAAAAACCTGGGGACCGTCATCTAAACGCTAAGAAATTTTAAGTTTTCTTAATCATCTCGCCATCTTCATTCACGAGATAGCTTTGACCATTATGGACGAAGGAAATTAATTTTTCGAAATGCAAAGCCCCTTCTTTAATCTTTACCAAGGGCTGTCCTAAACTATCTTTAGCGGTGTCTGATTGAATGAGATCAGATTTGTTCACAGCAACGACTAAATAACCATGTTGAACTTTATTCGCTTTATGTTTTACAAAAGATTCTACATGCGCTTCTTCTAAATAAATCGGTCGATTCACACTGTATTCATAAAATCGTTTAGCAATAAGCATTCGAAGCCAACTACGCACATCTAAGCCATGCGCATTAAACAAATAAACATACACCAACAAATCTTGGCTATTAGTCGCCGATTTAGTTTTGTCTTCTTTTTTGAGATTCGCTTCAGCAAGATTTTTTTCTAAGTGTTCTAAGAGTTTTTGCAATCGTTCTTGTACAAAACGAAATTTTTCCCCAATTTGATATTTATCACGTAATTCTTTATCACGCCCTAGTGCTTCTTTTACAATATTAATTAACTGATTCTGACGATCGTTATCGGCCATAATTCCGTTGACTCTATTTTATAGATTTAATTTATAGATTTAATTCTTCAATTAGTTGATTAACCTTACCCAATTTCTCTTGCAATTGCAAAGTCGTATCCGAAAGATACTGAACGGAAGGGGAAATCGCACTGGTGGGTGGCGCCGCCTGTTGTAACCCGACGGCTAAGCCATTGGTATGGCGCGCGATATCAAATAAAGTCGATCTAACTGTTTGAACCTCATCAAGATAACCCATAAGCAACCTTTTTTCCTCGTTATGTTCTTTTTATAAGTATAGGCTATAAATCAATTTTTGCAGGGCTATCCTAGCCCAGTAAATCTCCTTTGTCGTAAAGCCTCATATAATATCACTGCCACCGCATTCGATAAATTCAAACTACGCGAGGTGGGCAGCATCGGAATGCGAATTATAGTATCCTTTGCAAACCCTTGAAGTAAAGCCTTTGGTAAGCCCCGAGTCTCCGGCCCAAACAACAAAACATCCCCTTCTTCATAGACCACATCACTATAACAACGCGTCCCATGGGTTGAACAAGCAAAGATCCTGCTTGAGGGTAATTTTTCAACAAATGACCCGTAGTTGTCATGATGCTGCACACTAGCCCATTCATGGTAATCCAACCCCGCCCGCTTCAATTGTTTATCATCAGGCGCAAATCCCAAGGGGTGAATTAAATGCAACAAAGTCCCAGTATTTGCACATAACCTTATGATATTACCCGTATTTGGCGGAATTTCCGGCTCATATAACGCTATTTGAAACATTTGTCCCACCCCCACACTTTTTGATTTTAGGGTCTATACTTCTATTAAATTCCTTAGAACCTTAGAAAGAGAGGGAAGGATTATGGCAAATTTAAAAAAAGATATCATCGCTATCTTAGAACATATTTATCATATGCAACAGAAAGGGCACGGGGACCCCGTCGATCAATTAGAACTAGGTAAGCTTTTTGAAAAATTTCGCAAAGATTCTGAAAATACACTCATCGAAACAAAAGAAAGCGCTATACGCCAAGGATTTTCAGCCTTTTGCAATCAAACCGGTTTAGAAAAAGAATATATGGCAAGTATATTAAAAAGATTAGATAAAAGCCTTATCCCTCTTTTAGCAGGTTACGATGATGCTCATGAAGAAGCTGCTCAAAATATTCTTTTAAATATTAAAGAAAAACCGCTTTTTCTTCCTGTCCTTGTTGACGATATTTTCGATAATTGCAATGAATATAAAAAAACCTTAGGGAGAGAAATTAGTGAGGGTCACCATGTTAATACCAACAAAGACAAAATTGCGGTGATTGAAAGATTGGAACAAGCTGCTCGAGGAATAGTGGAAAATACTGATACTGCAGATCTTAAAGATATTGATAAAGAAGTAAAAAGAATATTAAATGAAAATCGCGAAGTATTATTTAAAGTGCCGGATAATGCGTTAACCAAATTTTTAAAACGTTTTGGAACCATCGGAGACGCCATCATTAATTCGCGTTTTTTCCAACGCTTCTTTTCACCCCAAGCAGCGCAAATTGAAGACAAGCTGACGACGCGATTAGAAACGCAAGAACCCCCACAAAAAACCCACGCGAACAAAAGAAAACGACCAACCAGTGAATCTTAATGTTCAAGATCTTTTGCCGGTGTTGCGACCGGCATTATCTTATCTGCATCATTATCACTTTCTTTTTCTTCTTGATTTAAATAAGGATCACCTAATTCTTTATTACGTTGAATTTGATAAGCGCGGCGTTGCATATAAGCATCGCGCATGAAAACGTATTTATCGACCGTCGCTTGATTTAAGACATCTTGGAAACGTAATAATTCAGCGCGTCTTGCAATAATGCCGGTAAAATAAAGCGCGTAGCGATCTTGTTGTGGATTAATATAAGGATAGATTGTTAAGTAGTAATAATTGGCAAAAAATGCGGTACCATCACGGAATGTTGTGGGTCCCAAAAATGGAATAACCAAATAAACTGATTTTACATATCCCCAACGCGCACGATCGGCTCTATAATTCATAAAGATAACTACATCTCCATCATTTATAGTCACCGGGTTTTCTATCGTAGTGGGTTTAACAAATTCATCCGTCTCGCCACGTTGATAGGCTTCCTCTAATCCTGTAACTAGGTTGTTAGTTCTATAGTCAGCTTTACCTAGAGTTAATAAATCATAAGCTTGTTGAACTCTTTCCCAACGTTGGTCGCGATCCATGGCATAGTATCTCCCTATCATAGAAACCAGCTTTCCATGGGGCATTAAAGATTCAATCGATTTTTTAGCGCTACGTGGAGGAGTGTCACGACCATCTAAAAAAGCATGGACATAAACTTCATTCGCCTTACGTTCTTTGGCTAATTTAAGCATGGCATAAATATGTTTTTCTTGAGAATGCACACCGCCAGCGGATAATAGACCTAAGATATGTATCGCTTTTTGAGTCTGAATCGCTTTATCTACTGCATCACAAAGCACAGGGTTTTTAAAAAAATCACCGTTTTCTATCGCTAAATCAATGCGAGTTAAATCTTGGTTTACGACTCTTCCGGCTCCCATATTTAAATGGCCTACTTCAGAATTTCCCATTTGCCCTTGAGGTAAGCCCACACAACGACCGCAGCCTGATATAAGAGTATGAGGATAATGGTCCCAAAGATGATCCCAATTTGGTTTTTTTGCAGCAGCAATAGCATTGGCTTCTTTATCTTCTCGGTAGCCCCAGCCATCTAATATTATAAGCGCCATAGGACGAGGTCGTGATTGCTGTTTATTATTCATGCATTTTTACCATTTATGATAGCCAGAAAGAGGCAAATGATATCATTTTGAATTCCGATTGGCATCTGTCCATTCAGAGGATAAACTATCCCTACCAATTTGGGATACCGAGAAGATAAAGAAGCCAATGCTATTGCTGCTGCAAAAAAAC
>JABDEM010000032.1:0-4023 GCA_013287085.1 Gammaproteobacteria bacterium | reverse complement strand
TTGGGATACCGCTTCATGACTGTAAGTAAAAGAAAACATCAATTAGGCGCCATTCTTTTGTGGCTGTTTTTATCCACGGGAGTTTTTGCAGACACGACACAAAATTGTCGTGTGGATCCTTTTGAGAAAATAAACCGAGTGATGTTTGATTTTAACGAGATTGTGGATAAGTGGGTTTTGATCCCCATAGCGACTATTTATAATGCCGTTTTGCCTAAACCCGTCAATAAAGCCATCAGTAATTTTTTTAATAATATCGATATGATCCCTACGGTTTTAAATGATGGAGATGTAGTTATCTTTATGAATTATAGAGCCGATCGTGCGCGTGAAATCACTCGCGCTTTTGTAGATCCAAACTTTAATGGCTTTAAACGTACCAAAACAGTAAAACTTGCCGAATTTGTTTCGCTTACTGAATATGATAAGACTTTAAATACAGAAGTCGCATTTACTCCCACGCGTTTAGATAATATTTTGGCAGCCTATATCAGTGATCTTGGTTTAAAACAATTACGTATTGCAGAAACGGAAAAATATGCGCATGTGACTTTCTTCTTTAATGGCGGAATAGAAACTCCCTACCCAGGGGAAGATCGAGTACTCATTCCCTCTCCTAAAGTGGCGACTTATGATTTGAAACCTGAGATGAGCGCTCCGGAATTGACCGATCGCTTAGTAAAAGAAATTCAAAGCAACCGTTACGACCTTATTATATGTAATTTTGCTAACCCAGATATGGTAGGTCATACCGGAAATTTTGATGCGGCCGTCAAAGCAATAGAAACCATAGACACATGTCTTGGTAAAATCATCACGGCTTTGAAACAAGTTGGGGGTGAAGCAATTATTACCGCAGATCATGGAAATGCTGAATTAATGTTCGATGAGAAGACCGGCCAAGCTCATACTGCACATACCCACGAATTAGTCCCTTGTTTATACATTGGCCGCAAAGCAAATATTATTAAAAACAATGGGGTACTCGCTGATATAGCACCTACCTTACTCACTTTGATGGGCCTACCCATCCCCCCGGAGATGACAGGACAGCCCATTTTAAAACTCTCTTAATATCAATAGATTAAGCTTGTTATCCCTTTCAGTTTCCAAAAATGGGTTATACTTAATTTAGAAACCCCCAACTTAATTTTTAAAGGACTTATATGAACGCACAACGGATAGTTTGGAGTGTAGTTCTTTTGAGCGCCGCGCTTGTTGGATTGAATTTCGTTTTAATGCCCAGTTCTTACGCCCTCTTAAGTGTCGATGATAAAGCAGTAACAGCCGCTGCAACGGCTGAGCCCACCAAAAACGACATTGATGATAATGACATTACCCGGTTTACTAATGCGATTAGCGAAATCAAAGATTATTATGTCAAAAGCATCAGCGATAAAAAATTACTCGAAGATGCTATTCGCGGCATGTTAAGCGGCTTAGATCCCCACTCTGAATATTTGGATGAAGATGCTTATAAGACTTTGTTGATTACCACCTCCGGTGAGTTTGCAGGCCTTGGTGTTGAAGTTACTGCAGAAAACGGTGTCTTAAAAGTCATCAGCCCTATTGATGATACGCCTGCTGCAAAAGCGGGAATTAAAGCGGGTGATTATATAGTCGCTATCAATGGCAAATTAGTCCATGACATGACACTGCGCGAGGCGGTTGATAATATGCGCGGCAAAAAAGGAACTCAAGTCGCTCTAGTTGTTTTACGTAAGGGTGAAAAAGGACCGCTAAACTTTAAACTCACGCGCGAGATGATCAACATCGCTAGTGTTAAAAGTAATATGCCAGCACCCGGATTTGGCTATGTACGCATTAGCGAATTTCAAGAGCCCACCAATGAATTACTGGCCGCGGCTATTAAAAAATTAGCGAAAGAAAATGGCGGGAATTTGAAAGGATTAGTTTTAGATTTACGTAATAATCCTGGTGGACTATTAGAAACAGCAGTTGATGTCACTAATACTTTCTTAGATAGCAAAAATCTCAATAAATTTAATAACCTTATTGTTTATACTGAAGGTCGCCTACCTTCTGCTCATTATGAAGCGAAAGCGAAAGGGGATGATATTTTAAAAGGCGCTCCCATGGTTATCTTAGTCAATGAAGGTTCTGCATCCGCATCAGAAATTGTAGCGGGCGCTCTTCAAGACTATCATCGTGCAGTAATCATAGGCACACCAAGTTTTGGTAAAGGATCTGTCCAAACCGTATTACCACTCGATAATTCTCATGCGATTAAATTAACGACTGCACTTTATCACACCCCTTCCGGTCGTGAAATTCAAAACAAAGGAATTATCCCTGATATCTTTGTAGATAACTTACAAGTAAGCAAAGGCGACAAAATGGACGATGCGATGATAGAACCCATTCATGAATATAATTTGAAAGGACATTTAAAAGCAACCGGCGCTTCTGCCACTGAAACAGCACCTGTCCCTGTTGTTAACGAAGACAATAGCAGCTTATTAAACATTGCTAAAACAGATTTCCAACTCTATCAAGCGATTAAGATTCTAAACGGTATGTATATTGATAATCAAAATGTGGTGGCGTCAGCCAAGAAGTAATCACATGACCCATTCATAGATTTCGGTAATCGCAACATCGCACTTCATGCATTTACCTCCACAATAAGGTGTTTTAGAAAAACACCTTATTTTCCCTTTCTGAACCCAACAACGCAACATATCACGCAATAAGCTTGGATTGGTTTCGTTAAATTGTGAACATAAAGTAGATAAACTCGCGACTTTTACTTTCATCAAATATTCTTTAATAGCGATTAAACTCATATCACCACCCTTTTTGCAATTTGATAAAACGTGACGGCAACTACATACGCTAATCCTGTCGTCCATAACACGGAAAAACACGCCCAATATCGATTCACTTCACGCCACATCACAGCAACCGTTGAGACACACGGGAAATACAATAATACAAATAATAAATAAGCGATCGCTCCAATCACTCCATCAAAATGTTGTGCCATTGCACCAGGTGCGTAAAGCGAATTTAAAGTTCCAACAACCACTTCTTTCGCTAAAACACCGGTTAATAATCCAACCGTCGCTGGCCAATTATCTCCCTGTATCCCCATGGGTGAAAAAATGGGCGTTAACCATTGCCCAAAATGCGACAACAACGATTGTCCATTCATCATTAAACTATTTAACATTCCAAGCAAAATACAAATAGGTACAATCAATTTTCCAGCACGCAAGACAAACCCACGCAAACGTTGCCAAGCATGTCTTAAAAGAATAGATGTTTTAGGCCAATGGTACGACGGCAATTCCATAATAAGCGGTGCGGGTTTGCCCGGCAATACCGTGCTACGCAATATCCACCCGGTAAAGACGGCCATAACAATACCAAATAAATACAAACCAAAAACAATATTTTGTCCGTAGCGCGGAAAAAATGCCGCCGTAAATACCGCATAAATAGCAAGTCTTGCACCACAAGACATAAAGGGCGTCATCATGACGGTTAAGATTCTATCGCGCGGATTTTCTAACGTACGCGCACCCATCACCGCTGGAACGTTACAACCAAATCCGACAATCATAGGCACAAAGGATTTTCCAGGAAGTCCTAAGGCTCGCATCAAACGATCAACAATAAAAGCGGCGCGCGCCATATAACCCGAATCTTCTAAAAAAGCTAAGCCTATAAACATAGCACCAATCACGGGAATAAATGAAATAACCGTACTAATCCCTTTCCCCACTGCATTCGCTAATAGGGCGATGACACTTTGGGGATTATCGATTACAAAAATTGCGCTACTTATCTTATCAACATATTCTTGAAAAAAACCACCCACTTTAATCGCAAAGAAAAATAAGACATACATCACCATCAAGAAAATGGGAATACCTAACCATCGATTCAAAAAAATCGCATCGATTTTTTCCGTGACAGAAGTAACGGGCTTTGCGTTCTGTATGACATACTTCGCATATAAATTTTGAATTAATTGATAACGACTATCGGCAATTAATA
>JABDEM010000031.1 GCA_013287085.1 Gammaproteobacteria bacterium | reverse complement strand
ATATCAACACTGGGCCATTTAGCTTCGTTGTAGATTGGACCACTGCTTTACAAAACTTTAGCATTTATGATATCAGACCCAATGCTACGGTTTCCAATGGTATTACTGGCTTCCCAGCTACTGCTGTTCTTGGGAACGGTGCTAAACCATGGGCTGTTAGTGCAACCGCTAACTTTGCATTCAACTACTGGTGCAAAAACCAAAACTTATATCTCGGTTACCAAACCGGTGATGACTTGGCATTGTTTGCATTACCAAGCAGCCGTTGGGTATTGGGTTATAACATCGACATGTGGAAGAACACTAACTTTGGCGTTGAGTGGGATCATGACACTGCTTACAGCTCACAAAAGAATGGTTCTTCATTCATTCTTCCAACTCCAGCTACACCTGTTGCTGTTACAGGCAGCACTGGCAACAGCAACACCGTTGCTTTCCGCGCTGCAGTACTTTTCGGTTAATAAAAACCGAGTCACAAAAAGCCCGCGAAAGCGGGCTTTTTTTTGCGTAAATTCTTTTCGTTTTCATTTTTCTTTAAATTATGAAATACTATTAGGGAAATTTTTATCCGGATATTTTTCAAGGAGATTTAGAACATGAAATTAAAACTCATTGCTGCATCTATGAGCCTCTTGGGTTTAATCAGCAGTTCAGCATTCGCTGCCGATGAAACCACTACCGTAACAACTAAAACTACCCATCACAAAAGACATCATCACCGTATGGTTCGCTGCCACCGTGTAGCTCCTTGCGCTCGTGTTGCTCCTTGTGATCTCAAAAACGAAGGTGCGCTACCTTGCGAACCTAGACAACCTTGCGTCACTGAATGCGGCATGCCAACGACTTGGTATCAGCCTTATTTAGATTCCATGGGTCAAAACATGGGTCGCGCTAAACCTACGGTTGATTGCAACAAGCCATTAGTATTTGCTGGCGGCGTCAACTTTGATTATCACTTAGGTAACAGACATATCGGTTACATGGGTGAAAACACCGAACGTTTCTCAGTCAATGATGCTTACTTAGATGCATTTGGCCGTGTAAACGAAATGGTTAAAGCGTTTGTTGAATTAAGCTATAACAATACCAATGGAAGCGTAGCTGGATTTAGCGAAAACAATGGTATTCCTACTAATGAGACTATTGATGGGAATGGCGTCAACCCAACCTTATTAGGTGGCGGTTATTCTAACGTTTACCCTGGTGAAGCTTCTGGTCAAACCGGTGCTTTAAACTTAGTAGGCTTACAACAAGCTTATGTCACCATCGGTGATTTAAACTGCTTCCCTGTATACTTACAATTAGGTAGACAGTTCCAAGATTACGGTCGTTATCAAATCCATCCAATCACCAGATCCTTAACTCAAGTATTAACAGAAACTCTACGTACTTCTGCTAACTTAGGATTTGTATTGCCTATGGGCTTCCATGGTCAAATCTGGACTTTTGATACACCAGAAAAGAAATACACTGAATCTCATTCCTCCTTCACTTATGGCGCTTCCTTAGGCTACGATCTTTTCTGTGATCAATTAGGTTATGGATTAGGAATCGGCTACATCTCTAACATGATTAGCGTTAACGATGTAGATTTAATTGCTAGAGCGAATGAAGTGAATCCAACTCCTGCTTTCACCAGTCCATTTAGCACTGGTTACAAACATCGTGTAGGTGCTGTAGATGTTTATGGTCATATCAACACTGGGCCATTTAGCTTAGTAGTAGATTGGACCACTGCTTTACAAAACTTTAGCATTTATGACATCAGACCAAATGCTACGGTTTCCAATGGCACGACTTTCTTCCCAGCTACCACCGCATTGGGTAATGGTGCTAAGCCTTGGGCAGTTAGTGCAACCGCTAACTTTGCATTCAACTACTGGTGCAAAAACCAAAACTTATATCTCGGTTACCAAACTGGTGATGACTTGGCTCTCTTTGAATTACCAAGCAGCCGTTGGGTATTGGGTTATAACATCGACATGTGGAAGAATACTAACTTTGGAGTTGAGTGGGATCATGACACTGCTTACAGCTCACAAAAGAATGGTTCTTCATTCATTGCTCCTCTTAATAGTGGCGCACCAAGCGGAAGTGCTGGCAACAGCAACACCGTTGCTTTCCGCGCTGGAGTTATGTTCGGTTAATAAAAAAACCGAGTCACAAAAAAAGCCCGCTTATGCGGGCTTTTTATTGCCTCAATTATTATTATTTTAATTTCTCTTGAAATATGAAATACTACAAAGGAATTTTTATCCGGATATTTTTCAAGGAGATCTAGAACATGAAATTAAAACTCATCGCTACATCAATGAGCCTTTTAGGTTTAATCAGTAGCGGAGCTTATGCTGCAGAACAAACCACCACCCATAAAACCATGCATCACAAAAGACATCACCATGTCATCGTGACTTCAGATGCTATGCCTTGTGAACTAAGACAACCTTGCGTCACTGAATGTGGCATGCCAACCACTTGGTACCAACCTTATTTAGATTCCATCGGCCAAAACACTGGTCGTGCTAAGCCAACCGTTGATTGCAACAAGCCTTTAGCATTTGCAGGCGGTGTCAACTTTGATTATCACTTAGGTAATAGACACTTAGGTTATATGGGTGAAAACACTGAACGTTACTCCGTTAACGATGCCTACATTGATGCCTTTGGTCGAGTCAATGAAATGGTAAAAGCATTTGTTGAATTAAGTTATAACAATGCATCCTTGCTAAATCAGAATGTGACCACAGAAACTGTTACCGGAGAAGGAGGAGGGTTTTTAGGTTCTGCTTCTTCAGCTCCAGTAGGTGCTAGCGGTATTAATCCGAGTTTGCTATTTGGTGGTTATTCTAATGTTTACCCAGGAACCGCTAATGGGCAAAATGGTTTTAATAATTTAGTCGGTTTACAACAAGCTTACATCACCATTGGTGACTTGAACTGCTTCCCTGTGTACTTACAATTAGGTAGACAGTTCCAAGACTACGGTCGTTATCAAATCCATCCAATCACCAGATCCTTAACTCAAGTGTTAACAGAAACTCTACGTACTTCTGCTAACTTAGGATTTGTATTGCCTATGGGCTTCCATGGTCAAATCTGGACTTTTGATACACCACAAAAGAAATACACTGAAACTCATTCATCCTTCACTTATGGCGCTTCTTTAGGCTACGATCTTTTCTGTGATCAATTAGGTTATGGATTGGGCATAAGCTACATCTCTAACATGTTTAGCGTGAATGATGTAGATTACATTTCTAGGCTCTCTATCAACGAAGTTAACCCAACTCCTTCCATTAACACGCCTAACCCATTTGGTTACCAACATCGGGTAGGCGCAATAGACATTTATGGTCATATCAATACAGGCCCATTTAGCTTTGTTGCAGATTATACGACTGCTTTACAAAACTTTAGCATTTTTGATATCAGACCCAATGCTACAGCTTACAATGGCGTCTTTGGCACACCCACCACTACGTTCGGTAATGGCGCTAAACCATGGGCATTTAGTGGTACAGTCAATTATGCCTTCAACTACTGGTGCAAAAATCAAAATGTTTATGTGGGCTATCAAACGGGAGATGATCTAGCATTGTTTAGTTTACCTTCTAGTCGTTGGTTGCTCGGTTATAACATTGATATGTGGAAAAATACGACCTTAGGTGTTGAATGGAATCATGACAATGCTTATGGGGCAAATAAAAATGCTTCCACAGGCCAATCCACTTCGTTTGGTGTGGGCGGTAATACTATTACTACTTCTACTTCTAAGGGTAGATCGGGCAATAGTGATACGGTTGCTTTCCGCGCTGCGGTTCATTTCGGTTAATAAAACCGATTCACACAAAAAGCCCGCTTATGCGGGCTTTTTTATTTTCAATTTTCCTCAAATTATGGAATACTAGTTAAAATTTTAATTTTAAATGGAATGTTATTTCAAGGAGATCAAGAGTATGCGATTAAAACTCATCGTTGCATCCATGAGCGTTTTAGGATTTATGAGCAGCGCAGCTTACGCCGCAGAACAAACCAATTGGGCTCAACCTTATCTAGATTCCATGAGTCAAAACACTAACCGCGCTAAACCGACTGTTGATTGCAATAAACCCATTGCTTTTGCCGGCGGGATTAACTTTGATTTCCGTTTAGGAAATAGACATATTGGCTATATGGGAGAAAATACTGAGCGATTCTCTTTAAATGACGCTTATCTTAATGCCACAGCTCGTGTGAATCCTTTAGTAAAAGGCTTTATCGAGTTTAGTTATAACAATGCTACCGAAATAAATAACAATGATGCAAACGGCGTTAACCCAACGCGCCTCGCGGGTGGTTATTCTAACGTTTATCCAGGAACTGCCAGTGGTCAAAATGGGTTTAACAACTTGGTTGGCTTACAACAAGGGTTTGTTACCTTTGGGAACTTAGATGCCTTTCCTGCCTTTATCCAAATCGGTAGACAGTTTGAAGATTATGGTCGATACCAAATTCATCCGATTACGAGATCCCTCACTCAAGAATTAACTGAAACTTTACGTACCTCTATGAACTTAGCGTTTGTATTGCCTATGGGCTTACATGGTCAAGTTTATATGTTCGATTCCCCACAAAAAAGATACGACGATTCGCATTCTTACCTCACGTATGGCGTGGCTTTAGGTTTCGATAAATTCTGTGATCAATTAGGCTATGGTTTAAATCTGGGATATTTATCCAATATGTTCAGTGTAAACGATATTGATTATGTGACACGCCTACAAGAACTCAATAATGGCTTTGCCCATAGAGTCGGTTCGTGGGATATCAACGGCCATGTGAATTATGGTCCATTTAGTTTAATGTTGGAGTACACCGCCTCGATTCAATATTTTAGCCCTTATGACATATTACCAAGAGCTAATGCCAATCCAAATAGCGCAGGTGCAAGTCCTTGGGCTGCGAGTGGCTTATTTAATTATGCCTTCGATAAGTGGTGCAAAAACCAAAACGTTTACGTCGGGTATCAAGCCGGCGGTGACTTACCTTTATTTTTATTACCCTCCAACCGCTGGATCGCGGGTTATAATATCGATCTGTGGAAACAACTGAACCTAGGATTAGAATATAGCCATGACCATCCATATGCTGTTACCCACTATGATTCAGGAACCGCTCCTCAAAACAGCAATGCAGTGACTTTCCGAGCTGCGGTTAAGTTTGGATAAAAAATGAAACGATTATTAATAACCGCTTTAGGTTTATTGGGTATCATGAGTTCTGCCTTGGCAGATACAAATTGGTACCAACCCTATTTAGATTCCATGGGACAAAATTTAGGGCGTGCTAAACCAGCGGTCGATTGCAATAAACCTTTAGCTTTTGCGGGTGGAATTAATTTTGATTATCGCTCGGGTAACCGCTATGAAGGTTATATGGGCGAAAATACCGAACGATATTCATTGAATGATGCTTATTTAGATGCGTTTGGCCGTGTGAATAGCATGGTGAATGCTTTTGTTGAATTAAGCTATAACAATACTAGTATTGCTGAAAAACTCACAGGTTCGGCGGGTGCAAATGGTATAAACCCTAACCGACTTGACGGTCAATATTCTAATGTCTATCCAGGAACGGCTAATGGCCAAAGTGGTATATCTAATATTATTGGCTTACAACAAGCTTATATTACGCTAGGCGATCTTAATCGATCTCCTTTCTTTGTGCAACTCGGCAGACAATTTGAAGATTACGGTCGATATCAAATTCATGCTATGACACGCACATTCACTCAAGTGTTAACGGAAACTTTGCGTACCTCAGCCAATCTTGGATTTGTAATCCCCTGTGGGTTACACGGCCAAGTATTTTTGTTTGATACACCAGAAGTCAGTGCGTCTGTTACTGGTAGCGTCGAAGCCATTAGCTTTATTAATCAGGAAACACATTCTGGTTATACTTACGGTGCATCCTTAGGCTTTGATCAGTTTTGTGATCAATTGGGGTATGGGGTGAATCTCAGTTATCTGTCTAATATGGTTAGCGTGAATGATATTTCTTTTGCTGTACTGAATCAGGCTAACCAATTCACGCCAACTCGTTTTTATGCTCATGCGGTTGGGGCTATCGCTTTAAATGGCCATATTAATACTGGGCCTTTTAGTTTTATATTAAATTACACCACAGCTTTACAAAACTTTAATCCATTTGACTTGCGATCACAAGCCAGCTCTGACCCGTCGCCAATTGGTAATGTTAATAGCTTATTAAGTGGTATAGGCGCCAAACCTTGGGCGCTTGATGCAACTGCTAATTATGCTTTCAATGCGTGGTTTAAAGACCAAAATGTTTATCTAGGTTATCAAACGGGCGGCGATCTTGCGCTTATCCCTCTGCCTTCTAGTCGCTGGTTAGTAGGATATAACATTGATCTAATGAAAACTTGCAATTATGGTATTAATTTAGGTCTAGAATGGACACACGATATTGCTTATAGCGCTAGCAAAACGAGGGATGCTTTAGCTGTATCAGTGGATCCCTCGTTTGCCCAATATGTAAGCGGAAATAGCGATACCCTAGGATTTAGAGCTGCGGTTAAATTTGGTTAAGTTCACTAAATAACAAAAAAGTTCCGCTGTTTTTTTAGCATCATAAATAGCGGAATGCGCTTTAGTCACATCAAAAGAAATATTGGCAGCTTTAGCAGCTCTTGCTAAAACATTCTCTCCCAATAAAACAGAAGCTAAAGTCGCTGTATCTAATGTCGTAAAAGAATGGAAAGGACTCGATTTTAATTGGCAGCGTTTAATCGCAGCTTGTATAAAAGCCAAATCAAACCAGGCATTATGGCCTACTAATACGGCCCGTTGGCATTGGTGCTTTTCGAGATAAGTTTTTATTTTATTAAAAATAGTATGTAAGACTTGTTGCTCAGGAACGGCATAACGTAAGGGGTAGCCAGGATCAATCCCGGTAATTAATAAAGATTCAGGATCCATATGCGCGTCAAAAAAAGGCTCTATATGCGAAGAGATAATTTCTCCAGGCTTCAACAAGCCTTTGTCATCTATATCTAAGAACACGATAGCAATTTCTAATAGCGCATCAGTGATCGGATTTAAACCAGAGGTTTCTATGTCCACCACCACAGGGAGCATCCCGCGAAAATAAGTGGCGAGTTTTGGCTTTCTTTGCAATGAATACCCCGTTTCAGATTCTAAAAGATGGTATAGAATAGTTGGAACTTAGAGGAAAAGCGACCTATGATTTTTAATAAACCACCTACACCTACCGCCCTTTCAGCCGCTTACCGCATGGATGAAACTGTGGCAGTTAATAACTTACTGAAAGATCTGAAGTTTTCAAAAAACGTTAAAGAAACAGCCCAAGAATTAGTCATTAAGACCCGGGAACGGCTTAAAAATGCTGGGCCTATTAACTCTTTTCTTAACCAATATGACTTATCGAGCGAAGAAGGCATTGCCTTAATGTGCATGGCTGAAGCCTTATTACGCGTTCCAGACTCAGAAACTATCGATCGCTTAATTAGCGATAAGATTTCAACCGCCGAATGGGAAAAACATGCCGGCACTAAAAATTCTTTCTTTCTGAATGCAGCCACTTGGTCGCTTTTTTTAACCGGTAAAATCTATGCGCCTAAATTAAATTATGAAGATTCACTGGGTTCTAGTCTTAAACGAGTAGGCAGTCGTTTAGGAAGCGCTGTGATTCGCCCTATTGTATTACAAGGCATGAAGTTAATAGGCGATCATTTTGTGATGGGACAGACCATTGAAGCCGCCATTAAACGCGCAGAAAAAAATGAAGCGCTAGGCTATCGTTATTCTTATGACATGTTAGGTGAATCGGCTAAAACAGAAGAGGATGCGATAAATTATTTTAATTCTTATCAGCATGCGATTAGCCAACTTTCAAAAAATTTAGGCCCCATTAAAGGTCCTGGAATTTCTGTTAAATTATCTGCACTTCATCCGCGTTATGAAGTCGCTAAAAGAGAACGCGTTCTAAAAGAATTAACACCGCGTTTATTAGTCCTCGCCCAAATGGCCAAAAAAAATAATATTGGCTTAACCGTCGATGCCGAAGAAGCTGATCGTTTAGAACTTTCACTTGAAATTATTGAAGCTGTGTTTAGTGATCCTAGTTTAAATGATTGGGAAGGTTTTGGATTAGCGGTACAAGCTTATCAAAAACGCGCGCCTTTGGTGATTGATTGGTTAGCGGATTTATCTAAACGCTATAAAAAGAAACTCATGGTGCGTTTAGTGAAAGGCGCTTATTGGGATAGTGAAATTAAACAAAGTCAATTATTAGGTCTTGAAGGCTATCCTGTTTTTACCCGAAAAAAATCCACCGACGTTTCTTATTTAGCTTGTGCTAAAAAGTTAATTGCAGAACCCAACTGTTTTTATCCGCAATTTGGAACACACAATGCTTATACCATTGCAGCGATTTTAGATATGATAGGAACACGAAAAGATTTTGAATTTCAATGTTTACATAGCATGGGTGAAGCACTCTATGATCAAATTATCGATCAATATCCTTGCCGTATTTATGCACCTGTGGGTCATTACAAAGATTTATTAGGTTATTTAGTGCGTCGATTATTAGAAAACGGCGCGAATACTTCTTTTATAAACTTAATTGCAGATGATGCAACCCCTGTTGAAAAATTAATTGAAGATCCTGTGGAAGCAGTTGCAAAATTAGATACCAAACCCCATCCCCATATTCCTTTACCTAAGGATTTATATAGCCCAAGAAAAAATTCTGAAGGTTTGGATTTATCCAATTATCAAACATTAACCACTTTAAAAATCGCCATGGAAAATACTGATAAAGCATTGATAAAACCTATCCTTGATTCAACGCTTCCCGAAGTAGAAGCAGCGCTCGCGGCACAAACCCCATGGGATGCAAGCATTGATAAGCGAGCGTTAATATTAGAGCGCATTGCGGATCTCTTCCAAGAAAATATGCCTCAATTAATGAATGTACTTTGTCTTGAAGGAAATAAACAAATTGTCGATTGCGTTTCTGAAGTGCGTGAGGCAATTGATTTTTGTCGTTATTATGCAGAACGTGCTCGAATTGATTTAACCCCGCAAACTTTACCAGGACCAACAGGAGAGCTTAACCAACTTTCACTGCATCCACGCGGTATAGTAATTTGTATTAGTCCATGGAATTTTCCGTTAGCCATTTTTACCGGCCAAGTCGTTGCAGCTTTAGTTTGTGGGAATAGCGTGATTGCAAAACCTGCAGAACAAACGCCTGCTATCGCAAAATTTGCTGTGGATCTTATGCATCAAGCGGGTGTGCCAAAAAATGTTTTACATTTAATAACTGGCCGCGGTGAAACAGTGGGCGCAAAACTCACCTCTGATGAACGTATTGCAGGAGTGATGTTTACAGGATCTACTGAGACAGCAAGAATAATTCAAAAAACACTAGCAAACAAACCGGGGCCTTTAGCGTTTTTAGTGGCTGAAACTGGCGGCCAAAATGCGATGATTGTCGATTCTTCCGCGCTGCCTGAACAAGTCGTGACTGATGTCATTCAATCAGCTTTTAATAGCGCAGGCCAACGTTGTTCTGCCTTAAGGGTTTTATTTATTCAAGAAGATATCGCCGATCGCGTGATCAATATGTTAAAAGGCGCAATGGCAGAAATCATGGTGGGCGATCCAAGCCAGCTTTCAACCGATTCAGGTCCTGTAATCGATACAGAATCTTTACAAAATTTACAAAAACATTTTGAAAAAATGAGCCGCGAAGCCAGTTTAATTTATCAAGTTCCAATGCCCTCTTTATCCGGCAATTATTTTGCGCCTTGTGCTTTTGAACTAAAAGATTTAAGTCTTTTAAAACGCGAAGTCTTTGGACCTTTTTTACATGTCATTCGCTATAAGCTAAGTGAACTGAATCAAGTACTAGATTCTATTATTAATACAGGATATGGTTTAACTTTAGGGATACACAGCCGTATCAATGCTAATATTGAATACATAGTGAATCGTATGCCAGTAGGCAATTGCTATGTGAATAGAAATATCATCGGTGCAGTCGTCGGTGTGCAACCTTTTGGTGGCGAGCGTTTATCAGGGACAGGCCCCAAAGCCGGTGGCCCACATTATCTTCCCCGATTATGTGTAGAACGTTGTATTTCGATTAATACAACAGCAGCCGGTGGCAATGCAACTTTATTAACTTTACAGGAAGATTAAAAATGAAATTACTTAAACAACTTATACCAATGATTGGGATTTGTTTATTAGCTTTTAATTGTATGGCAGCCAGTAAAAATAAATCAGACACAGTAACACAGCCTTCTGAGGATGAAACTTCCACAAAACCACATGCGCAACTCTATAGCGCCCAAATGCAAACACCTGGACCAACTTCTGTCGTCACTCTAGAAAAAGTTGATAACAGCCAACAAATCCAATACAGCCACGGTAAAGTGACAGTAGATGAACCAGGACTTTATTTTGTCATGGCTGCAGCCCAAGTCGGTGATGTAGAATCTAAAGAAAAAGAAGGCTATGTGAATTTATGGTTAGCTCATAATGGCAAAAACATAGCGAATTCTAATACTAGAAGCACCATAAAAAATAATTCTACTACAGTTTTAGTTTCACAATCCGTGATGCAATTACAAGCTCATGATTCTGTGAGCGTGAATTTTTCATCCAATGATAGCTCTTTAGGTTTAGTAGCTATCCCTGCGAATGGCAGTGAGCCTGCTATTCCTAGTATTATTTTTACGATATATAAAATCTAAGAAGCTAACACCTTCGATATTTTATTATCATAATAAAATATCAGCGCGCAGATAATGACAATCGCTAAAAAAGTTACGGCCAAAGGGATTTGCGAGGTGGATTTTAAAAACACGCCCGCAGAAGAACTGATGGCCGCAACTAAAAAAACAAATGATCCTAATATTGCGCTCACACTTCCTGAAGCAGTCTTATTAAAAGAAATCGATCGCGCTAAAAAAGCAGGGTAAACACTTCCCGCAGCCCAAAATAGAATGAACGTGGGTATCACTAGATTATAAATATTTAGTGGAAAAACGATCGCATCAAAAACAGCAATTATAGAAATAATAAACATAATCCAAAGTAAGTAAGTGGTTTTTTTCTTAATACTAATATGTAAGATAAAACGGCTAGTAGTGTTTCCTAAAAACCAAGCTAAACCCATCAATAATGCCACATAACCAAATTGAACCGGCGTGTAGCCCATGACGACTTGAATAATAAAAGGCCCGACAATCGCAAATAAAATCAAACAAGAATACAGCAATCCCATAAATATTAATCCCAATAAAAAATTGGCATTAAATAAAGTTTCTTTATAACGAGCTAAGGTAGGCTTCAAACGAAATGGATGTTTATGTTTAGAAGTTTCGGGCAGCATATAATATAAAAACAAAAGCCCAATCCCACTATAAATTCCTAAAAAATAAAAACAAGATTTCCAGCCTAAATGTTGTTGCAAATAACCCCCAATGGCTGGCGCTACAATGGTACCTAATCCCCAAGCCATCGTCATATACGAAACCATTTTTTGAAATTCCGCGCCTTCATAAATATCCACTGCGATGGAGCGCATTGGAACAATAAAAAGTCCCGCTGTAGCGCCTTGAATCAAGCGCAAAAAAAGTAAAGCATAAATACTAGAAGCATAGGGAATCCAAAAACAAAGCAAGACAAAAACAAACATAGAAATAACTAAAGGTTTACGTCGCCCAAAACTATCCGAAAAACTTCCACCTATTAATTGAGTGAATCCAATACCTAACATAAAAACAGTAATAGATAATTGAACCAGATATTTTGGCGCATCAAAATACTGCGCGACTGAAGGTAGCGAAGGAACATAAATATCAATACTCAAACCTGATAATGGAATAACCATCATCACGACTGCGGTTATAAAGTATTTGTATTTGATTTGGTCCATAGCCCCCTTTTATAGAGCAAAATGGGACCTCGTGCAAGCTCCCTTCAGATGGACTGTCGTCTATCTGAAATTATTGCCTTTGTTTTTGGAGGTGTGCGCCCACAGAGATTACTAAAAAATGAGCAGAAACTGGAAAGACATGTTTCTGATCTTGGAGCAGGTGAACGGAAAAGACTAATCAAAGGTGTTTTTTCATTAGCCCGACTTTGGCTGCCCAATCTACTTATTATATTTGAGTGACCCGGATCAGGCTGAGGACTTAACGATGGTGAAACTTGATTAGTAACCAACTTATTCACATACTCTATATATCCTGGTTTAAAAAACCCCCAACTTCCAGCAGATAAAGTACCAATAGCAATGACGCTCATTAATAGAATTATGGGCCAGGAAATGGGAGCTGTGCCTGCAGCAAGCGCACACCAAAATCCAAAACTAATCCAGCAACCATAGAATCCGACAGCTGACAGCGCTACACCTATTAACATTTTTACTTTTGGTTTCATTTTGCCTCATCAATTAGAGAAAGTAATTTAAGCCGATTATAATCTTGGGAACCTTAAGGAAATCTTAAGGCCAGGCGAAGAATCAATGGGCAGTTCATGAGCAACAAAAGCAACTCCTAAAACGGGCATAGGATGAGTAACGACAGATGGATCAATTTTTAATTGGTCATGAATTATGGTGGCAGAATCTCTTCTTTTTTTAATTTCTTTGGGCTCGGTTGTTTGTACACAACAGCAACAGTTAAAAAGCCCTATAAATAAATTTCCTATTATTTTTACTGGAAGCTCAATGGCTAATGCTAACGCTGCACAAACAAAAAAGCTCGGCACCCCTAGAATGGTTGTAATAACACCAACAAAAACTCCCGCAATCCCTCCCCCAATAAACCCACACAAAGCACCCAAATATCCCACTTCATTCCCCAAGACACACCCACTAAAAGCAAACGCTGGGCAAGTCATCCAACCAAAACTCACCCAATGGGCGCAACTTTCCATGCTGGAAAAAAAGAAAATATTTGATGCTGATAAAGAAAAATATTTCATCTCTCTGATATTACATCTTCTTTGCCGGGTTTTGCTTCTTCCATTGCGATAATGCTATAGCCCGTGTTTGTTTGCATTTGAACCTCCATTCCAAGTGGAGTGATTATAGCTGGAGTTTTTTTGTAAAAATAGTTATAGGCAGCCCCTCCATCCGATCAACAACCACAGCTTGATCCCGCTGCAACACCAAGAAAAAGTATATAAAAAACCAATGGGGTCAACTTGTCAAGCTTGACCCCCTTACTTGCACGCATTGCATGAGCTACTCTCTTAAAATCAATAGCGGATAGGTAATTCTACGGTATTTTCACTAAAATTTGTAAAGCGTACTATAGTTGATTTTTATTACCTGTAGAGAAAACTTATGAAAATAATTTTAAAAGGTACAATAACTTTATTATTGGCTAGCTTGCCTATCGTCTCCTTTGCGTTTTTTTTCCATGAACCTCCTGGCGCTAAGAGGCTTGCGTGGAGCAATCTAGGGAAGGTTTTTAACTTTCCTGAAACTAAGGAAGGCCAGATTGGTATTGAAAATCTTCATATTGTTACACACGTAGGCGATTCTTATACCTGTGATCTTAAAGAAAGCAAGGAAGACTTTTTAAACACATTTAAATTTGAAGTCACTAGCTTTCCTTTTTTATCCGGTGACCCTTATGGTAATCCCAGAACTGATAGCATCCGAACTATAGAATTAAATTCTACTAAAAACAGGTTTATAAAAATTCCCGCCGTGGTGGGAAATGCTTTTAGCTGTCTTGATATTTCTCGTCAAAGTACAAAAGGAAAAGAAAGTGTCATCTGCTACATGGATCCACAATTCACAAAACAAATTTCACTTTCATTCCAGAATGAAATGATATTAACTGAAGATCATCGCGACGGCCTTGCTTTTACCTATGAATTGAATGAAGATCTTTCGAAACCCAAAAAAATTGTTTGCAAAATAACAAATTCGGCATACGGAGCTTATATTTTAGATTTAACAAATAATAACAAAATGCTATCGCATGTTTATGAAACGAATACGATTGAACTAACTAGCAAACCCGTTTCAGAAAAAACTTACCCGGATACATCGGATCACAACAAGGATATTGTTCACATCGAACCTCATGGCTATATTGAACTAACGAATACTGATGAAAAAGGGTTTGCATCTTGTGCTTATGAAGATGATATCTAAACGGAAATAAAGACAATAGCGTCACGTCTCACGTTGTAACAAGTTATGCGGTAATAAAAATACCTATTACAACATGAGCTGTGACCCCATTATCTTTTATTAATGAGCTCGCAGGAATAAACATACTGTATTTCTACGGATAGACAGCAATAACGTAAATAGCATACCCTTAGCAATTTTAAATAAACCAACAAAAGGTTAACAAGATGCGGTCACCGTCAGGAGCTCTTCAGCAAGAACCAACAGAATCATTTTATTTTTTAAACCGAGAGAATCTTAATGTCGCGGGAGAATATATTTATATTGCGGGCGTTGGTTTACTCGATTTTGGTTACGCGAATGAACATTTTTTTCACGCTGATTTTTTCAACTTTATTCCTGCTTGGGTAACGCCTAATTTTATATTAGGTTGGTGTTATTTCTCCGCTTATACTTCATTAGTATCAGGATATCGCTACTTACAAGAAGGGAAATATTTAGAAGGTTGCGCATCAATAACAGCGGGGATTGGGTTGACGCTTTTAACGTTAACACCTAAATGGTTACGTGACCTAGCTTCGACACAACTTCCTGACAAAGCTACTGCTTTAGGAGGACCCGCTTTTTTCCTCTCCTCCTTGGTGTGGCTATTGATCGCAACCAAAAATACAATAACAGCTTATCAAGCTTTACAAAACGCTCCCGCTGCCGAAAAACCTAAACTTGAACAAGAACTCAAAACAGCTGGCGCTAATTTATTTTTTAGCGCCTTAAATGTTATCGTCATGTATTCGTATGCGCACCCTGCAATTATGGCCATTGTGTTAAAAACGACTGTTGCTGCTTGTCCCTTAGTGACGCTGGGTTTTGGTACCGTGGTTGCAGGTTATTTTGCTTATAATCGCTTCTTTAAGCCGGAACCAGAAAAAGAACCACGCTTGTTACCAGCCGACCCTCATCTTTGTCCTGCTTTATAATCAAGAAGGTCAGGCCCAACCTGATGGGTCATAGAACATCCAGTCTAGAATAAATCTAGGAACAGTACGGTTCCGAATCAAAGAACACGTAGGTGTCGTTTTAGAGTTTGATATAACTACCGTGATCGAACCTGTTCCGCTAAATATGTTTTGATTAAGTTCGTTTTTTCCATCATCAAAAGCACAGGTAGTTAAATAAGGTTGATCCCACCCGCCATTTTCTTTATGAATTGTGTAGTGTACGGTGATAAGAGGATCAGGGATTTCGAGTTTGGTATCGTAATAATAAGCATGGGCAACCGTTGGTTGATTTAAAATATACCCTTGCCCGTAGGCATAACAAGCAGCAATATACGCATTGGCACCTTCACCCAGCGCCCCGTCTAAATCATATCTTTTTATATTTCTTATTCTCGTACCGCTGCCCACATCTGGTCCATACTTTTCGCCTTGATAATTATTTACAACATACGCATTATTTCTTTCTTCATAAACAACCATGGGCTCTTCAGAATAATTAATAAATTTAACCGGTATTTGGAATTTCGTTTCGGAAACATCAGCCATCCCCGCAATAGGACTTATTCCGAGGAGAGTTAATAATAGAATAGGTAACTTACGCATAATAGGTTCTCTCATAATAATTAAAGGCGGATTATATAACCTTTGGAACCTTTTTGTCAGGCCTGGTCTTACCCCAAAGTCTTACGGTTAAATTTGTTGACTTAGGTCTATAGCGCTATAAGATTACGGTTTTAAAGAAGAATTTTAAAAGGATATTATTTTATGCCTAGGTTTTTTAGCCCTGTGTACGATGAGGACGATCGCCGTTTATTTAAAGATGGCAGCATGATAAGAGGTGAAAATGGATTTGTAATACACTGTCAAAAAGCCCTTACTCAATTTGATAAAGATCATGCGGAATTAATTGCTAATGCTAGTGTTCAAGAAAAAGCGCAATATACTTCATACAAAAGCCACCTTGCTTCTTACGTAGCAACATCCTTGGAAGCAGTCGCAAATAGAGGAATATACGAAAGCTCTTTATATGCGCATTTGTCTTGGGAAGCGTTAAACTGGCCATTGCAAATCGATTCCTCAATACAAAGTTCTTTAGTCATTTCGTTTCTTAAACTTTATCGAGATCTTCTTACCGACTTCGTGGAGGGTGTCCATGCCGCGGGGAGGGAGTCCAATGAAAATGTGCTAATCTGGGCAGCGAAGGAATATTGGCAAAGAACACTTCCTTCGCTTGATGATAGAAAAGTTGCCCTACGTCAAAAGATAGATTTACTAAATACAGCCCCTGATGAAATGAAAAATGATAATGCGAATGGAAAAAGCGTGCTCGCAAAATTATCTACAATTCAAAATCATAATAGGTCAAAACAAAATGCTGTGTCTGAATTTAAAGTAGAGCTGAGATAATTCACAGCTTATGGAACCTTTTTGTCAGGCCTAACCCCGTCTCCTTTGGTCGGGTTTCCTGTCTTCTTTAGCCTCTTCCTCTGGTGTCCATTTATCCTCGGCATAATTCAAAACAATGGGCGCCAGCTCTCTCCAAGGATTTTTAGCTTCATCTCCAAAAATAGAAAACACATTTAGAGCAATAGCTGATCGTTGGTAATTTCCATGCAAATATTCCATGTATTGGTACACATAAATTGCAAGATCTTCAATATCTTCACATTTTTTATCCCTAGGTCGATCTTTTAGGCTATTTTTAATAACACGATTACGTTCAAAATGTTCCTGCGGCTTAAATGAATTTAATAAGTCATATATCGTCTGCTTATCAATCAAACCCTTTTCAGCGCATGCAATGTAAAATTTAATTTTTTTCTCAAGCCAATTTAGAGTCTTAAATCCAGCACTAGCATCAGAAAAAGAAACGGCGTGAGAAAAATTAATATTTTTATTATAAATTTCAATTAAATAAGCTGCTGCTTCGTAAAACCCAAGCTCAAAATACCGAATAAAAGGCGCAATGAATTCATGCAACTCAGCCGGTTGAATAGGAGCTTTCTCACCCGGCTTAGCTCCTCTCATAGCGCCTCCTGCAGCAATGCGCGCTTTATAACGCTCACGAAGTTCCTCGAATGCATCTTTATGGTCCATCCAAAGCTGTCTATTAGTTTTTTTATTCCATAAATCATATCCCCATGTCGCTAGAAATTGAGTTTCGAACTCACTCGTTAGTAACATATAAACGTCCTTTATTTTTTAATTAATTAAAAACAGATTGTAACCTTGGAACCTTAGGGTAACTACTGAAAACATTGCGTGCCTATAAATTTTCGGTTACTGTGGATTTCTACAGGAGTTAAACCCCGCCTAACAGAAGAAAAGCAAGGATCCGCCTGACCTTCAAGGCAAATAAAATAACAATAGGAGACCTTATGCTAAGCCAGATAAGAGACGCTGAAAAAGCGGCAGCTGAAAGTCAAAAAAAAGCTGCAGAAGAACAACAGAAGAAACAAGCGCAACAAGCAGAAGCCCAAATTAAAAAAGAGAAAGAAGCTAAAACACGACAAATAGCAGAAGAAGAATCCCTGCTTCAAGAGACATACCGTCAAACAAACCTCGCATTAATGAAAGCAGAACTACCTGTGCTTCGAGAAGAAGTGTCAGAATTAACTCAAAGAAATGAGGAACTCACCCGGGAAAAAGAAGAATTATTAGCCCAGTTAAAACAATTAAGGGAAGAAAATAAAGAGTTAAAAACTAACCAACAAAAGAATTTTGGCCGGTTTGGATTCGGGAGCCCAGCTGCTCCATCCGCTCAACAACCAAAGCTTGATTCCACTGTTGCGCCATCGCGAAGAAGAAGTATATAAGTTATGACCAATGGGGTCAGACATCAACAAGTTTAGGAGTTTTAAATTAAAAACTTGTTGAAGTTGACGTCTGACCCCTTAGTCTTTTTGATCTCCCCTTTTTATTAACTACTTGGCTTGCTTTTCACTGGGTTTGATAGATCAACAGAAAGATCATTTCCTACGGATTCCTGACTCACTGTACTGTGAACGGGTTTATGCCAGGCCCATTGTCTTTTCTGATGTTTTGATCTTTGAACTACTCTTGAACCACGTACCATCGGCTCTGTTTTTTCTTCAGCTGAAACTTTTAATTCTGAAGTAGCGTTTTTAATCGGAGCAAAAAGAGTTGGCATGCTGGCATTCCACAAGCTTTGAGAGCTCTGTGAAGAAGTATCATCATGTTTCCGCTTACGTTTTGGTTTAGGCGTCTCATCAAGAACGATTGGAATAGGGCTCTCTGAACTGCTGGACGAAGCGCTTTCTGGCGAAGGGCTAGGACTTTCCAAAGTCAGTAATTTTTTGTTCTCATATTCAGCTAATGCATCACAAAAATCTATCATAAATTTCTTTTTAATATCGGACTTTTCTATTTCAAATTCATCCTGACTAGTAGAGAATTTTTCAATTACTCTATCTAGAAATAATTTTGAACGTTTATCTTTTACTCCTCGAATACTTCCATATTCTTTTAAGTCATTTCCAAAACTAATAAGGGTATTAGCAAATATTTTACCTCCTTCATTGTTCTGACTATAGGCTACCTCCAAACATCTTTTGAAATTCCCAAAGCTCGGAATAGGGCAACGTCCGAATTGAGAGTTAAGAAGCTGTGTGTAACCGTTTTTAGAAGACAGTGGTCTTCTTCGATTTTTTATTGCTGTTGCTCTTTTTTCTATTTGCTTTACAAGATCATCGTCGGTGACTGTAGATGGAACAGGCTCTCCAAGAGCCACGCGATTTGCATAATTATTGATGATAGAATTCTTTGACCTATCAAAACAACTATCATCATCTGAATCTGACCTATAACCTGATCTGGACATAACTATAGACTCCTCGTTTGTGTGTTATTAAAAATATTACAAAATTGATCGAATAATAGTCATTATTAGAATTATTTATTCCAATCAAAATGTGAATTGATTATAAAAGGTAAACCTTAAGGAAACCTTAAGGCGAATAGTGTTTTTATTTTTTCTGCTTGTCAGGGCTAGCGCGAATGGGGATGCGGTGCTGCACGTTTTTTTGGGTCAAGTTTGTCTAAAAACGTATTACAGTCTTGCAAAATCGTTTCATAGCCTCTGACTGTGGCTTTATACCTATAATTCAGGTAAAAACATCCGTAACTGCCTTCAGATTTTCCAGAACATCTTGTATGGATGAAGACTAAGGCTTTTTTATACTCATCTGGAGTAATACTGCTTTTTTTCAAAAGAGGGGCCAGATGATCCACAATCATGGCGGCGCCTTTTGGTAGCGTTATTTCGCTGCCATCCTGTTTAGTAGCTTTGGTACCGCCCCAATAAGTTTTCCATAGGGATGCGTATGTTACGGTTATATCATTATAAATTTGGGTTAAATTCGTTTTGTAATCCTCTGACAGATCAGGATTAGAGTGTGATGATGCAGCTCCGCTCCCGTTCCCATATGATGGATTCATTGCGAAGAAAGAAGTAGAGGCAGAAGAAGAACTGGAACTGGATGATACGTAGGCGCTACCTGCATAAGACAGAGGAGCAGCTGCAGATGATGCAGCTCCTTGCTCTTGC
Source organism: Gammaproteobacteria bacterium (assembly GCA_013287085.1). Lineage (GTDB taxonomy): Bacteria > Pseudomonadota > Gammaproteobacteria > DSM-16500 > DSM-16500 > JABDEM01. The sequence goes on along the minus strand of JABDEM010000031.1, from coordinate 1,431 downwards.
TGTATAGGTAGCAAATGCTGCACACCATGTTCGCCACGAATATTACTGCGACTTTGGTATCCCGCTCCTGCTTTCATCGGCAATTGGCTTATATATCTTAAACTATCCACCATAATTTTGAAGTGCTGTAATAGAGGATCTTGCTCAGCATGTATTTGTTGTAATGCTTCAAACAGGTTCTCTGCATATTTAAGCGCTTGCTCGGCATGCCAGCCTTTAAACCAAGGTAAATTTATATAACTCATTCTTACATGCTTAGAAGGTTGTAAGGCGACCGCTTGAAAATGATATTGTTGTGTTCTTCTCTGGGGCGGTATGCTTTCAAGATCAATTTCGTGATTAGAGTTTGGATCAAGGACTTTGAAATATTCAGTGTGAGTTTCCCTAAGTTCGACATAAGTACCCCGGCGACCATTGCAAGCTATACCATCGTATGTTTTCCTCTTAGGATTTTCAGGTGAATGAACTCCAATGGGAAAGCCGCTCGCCGCAGAAGCCCCTGGAGGTACATAAAATGCAATATTAGATATACGTTTTTTATCCAAATCAAAGTTTAGAAAAACGTCTTTATGCGCTTTCTCATCTGGAGCAGAGACTCCCGCTGCCAAATTGGCTACTTGACCAAATGCAACCTGGTTCAAGTCTGCGCCGATAAAACACATTTGATCTCTGGCTTGGCGCATTAGTTGATAGTGAAATATATTTGCTACATGATCTTTAGCAAAATCAGCGTGTAATGAGACAACAACGACTTCTGATATCTTCCCCTGTAGCTCCATTTTTGTGAATGTCTGAGCATATCCCCGATATATTTTACGGTCATTGGCAAACACCCCATGACCATCCCCTTTCTTAATTCTTAAAGTTTGAGTGTTATAAAGAATCACAACGGGTTGCTGTGTAGGTGATTCAGGCGACCTACATACCTCTAAACCTAACGCATGAAGTTCAGTGTTAAAAATTTCCTGTAATTGCCCTAGTAATTGATCCTGGGTGGGTTCAAAAACTTGGTTAAGTTCTTGCAAGGTAGCGGCATCAAACGGCGCATCATCAGTATTGAGCTCCTTAAAAACTTTGACCATTTTTTTCAACTGTCTATAGCGTCGAGCGCAATACTCCTCCCTACTTTCCGTCAGATTCCTACCACAATTGGTAAAGTTATTATTGCCATAAGGACGCTTTGGGTCACAAGCACGTGCTTGATCCATCATATTCCAGTCAAAGATTCTAAAGGTCATCACTAGATCGTTTTCTTTGTCTTTGACATGAATTAAACGACTAATAAACGTATGATCCGATAACTCATAATCATCTCCTGGACCTGGATATTTTAAGCCGGGATGCATTTTTAAATTTTCAAATCCTTTTATAAGCCCTTGATATTGTTTTGTTTTTTGCTTATTACGTGCTGCTTCCTGTTTACCCCACATT
>JABDEM010000030.1 GCA_013287085.1 Gammaproteobacteria bacterium | reverse complement strand
CTTTTTTGGGACGTTCAAATGCAGGAAAATCTAGTGTACTCAATAAGTTAACTGGGATTGGTGGGTTGGCGAGGGTGAGTAAAACACCGGGTCGTACTCAACTTATAAATTATTTTGGATTAGATGATTCAAGAAGATTAGTAGATTTACCAGGGTATGGTTTTGCTAAAGTTCCTATCAAAATGAAACACCATTGGGAGCAGCTTATCGATCAATATTTGCAAGTCAGGCAATCACTTCAAGGGTTAATATTGGTCATGGATATTCGTCATCCTTTAAGAGATTTTGATAAAGAAATACTTTTATGGTGCGTAGGATCAGAGCTGCCTGTACATATCTTATTGAATAAAGTAGATAAATTAAGTAATTCAGAAATCAAAAAGACATTAATTGAGCTTGATAAATCTTTATCCCAGTTTGGCGCGCTCGTTTCATACCAAACTTTTTCAGCTTTGAAAGGCCAAGGGATAGATGAGTTAAAAGCTACTATGAATCAATGGCTCGCTGTTTAATTGGCCACTAATAATTTTTAAGGGTATAATTCGAGCAATTTATTTTGGAGGCCCAATTTTATGATAACAAGATTATTGAATAGATTTAAAAAGCCTCAACCTGTTTTACCTCATATTGATTTTAATCTCCCTACCCCTGAATTTAACAAACAAGCTTTTCGTGCTTTAAAAAATAATGGTGCATTTGTATTAAATAATATGGGACCTGCTTTTACTTCTTCTACCAGAGAATTATTTGATACTTACGATGATTTTTTAGGGCAAGATCAAGCTGAAAAAGAAAAATTTCGCGGAAAAGGAAGCGATTTATCAGTGTTAGAAGGATATTATCCTTACGGAACTTTTTTTGCAGGAAGAAAAGTAGGTAATAGTTATTTTATTACCCGTAAGTCCAATGGAACTTCTAATATCTTACCTCCGGCTTATCATTTAAAAGTAAGCATGCAACAACCGGTTGATCAATTATTTTTATCTACCCAACAAATTATTGCGAAAACCGTCGATGCGGTTGAGTACGGCCTTGAATTAAACGGCGAATTTAAAAAAGTGATGCAGAATTTTGGACTTTTAACTATCGCAGAGCAATTTTTGCCGACGACACGTGAAAAATTAAAACACTGGATTACCGAAGGAAAGTTAACTAAAACAGAGGATGGAAAAATTGAAACTTTTCTTCCGCACAAAGACCTTCATCCGTTAACTGTATTAATTTATCGTAATAATGAATGTGTTGGTTTGGAAGTGTTGAGTCATGATGAGTCGGGTCAAAAAACATTTAAAGAAGTTTCGTTACCTAAAAGCAATCCCTATGATATTCAGCCAGTAGTTATATCAGGCGCCATGATGGAAATCTTAACCGATAGGTTATTGCCAGGCCTTGAGCATCGTGTGGTGACTAAACCTTTAAAAGCGGGCTGCGAGTTTTCTCGTTATGCTTATAATAGTTTTGTAAACTTAGATCCCGAAGCCAATCAAGTCATTCAGCCCATTGTTCGATCCCGATATGCAACGCATATTTCTCCCGCCGCTACGGCAACCTTTTTCAAAACTGAAGGGGATTTATATATAGAACAAGAAAGAAAGCGAGCGGTGAAATCTTTGCCTAAAGAAGAGTTGGCGCAATATCCTAGTGAAGATGATATAGAGACTTTGGATACGCCGAATGGGGTTGCGTTTAAAAGAAGATAATCATAATCGGATTGTGCCCAATGAAATGTTGTTGTAATATTGACATCCCCCACCACATTGATTGTCAGTTACACTCTAAGCTAACCTCCTAATAATTAAAGTGTTTGCTAGTACTGACTCTAAAATAATTAATAATAGGGACCGGGATAATGAGTGAAGCTAAGTTAAACGAGCAAAATTTCGAGCCGGCGATTCCTGCGAGTAGCAACTTGCCAGAAATGACTTGGCGGGCATTAATAATTGGAACCATTTTGACCATTGTATTAGCCGCGGCTAATGCTTATCTGGGATTGAAAGTGGGGCAAACTATTTCTGCCTCCATTCCAGCGGCTATTATTTCCATGAGCATTCTTCGTTTTTTTCGTCAATCCAATATGCTTGAAAATACGATGGTCCAAACCATGGCTTCTGTGGGTGAGGCTTTAATATCTGGAATGACTTTTATTTTGCCAGCCTTAGTTATTTTGCATGCTTGGGATAGGTTTTATTATTGGCAAACGGTATTTATTGGATTACTAGGTGGGACCTTAGGGGTTTTATTTACTATTCCTTTGCGTAGAGCTTTATTAATGGATAAAACTTTACGCTATCCAGAAGGCGTCGCTATTGCTAACGTTTTAAAAGCCAATGCAGCAAAAGAAAATGGGGATTCAAAAGAATTAGCCGTCGGCGGATTAGTGGGTGCCACTATTTCACTTTTCCAAGGTGGGTTTCAAGTTCTGACCGATACTTTTCAATATTGGGTTAAAACTACTCATACTATTTTTGGGTTTGGTCTTGGATTATCACCGGCATTAATCGCCGCAGGTTATATTGTCGGGATTAATGTGGGCATTAGTTTGCTCGTCGGAATTTTTATCGGTTGGATTGCAGGGATTCCTATTTTAACTTGGGTCTATGGCATACCCACCGATGGGGATACTGTAAATAGTCTTGCATTGATTGTTTGGCGTTCGCATATGCGCTACATAGGTGTTGGGACTATGTTATTGGGAGCGTTATGGACGCTACTCACCTTGATTAGACCTATTGTTTATAGTATTTCCTCTTCTTTTAAAACTTTACAACAAGCAAAAGTGAAAGGCGCGCCAGTGACTTTGAGAACTGAGCGTGATATCCCAATCAATTATGTATTTTGGGGCGTTATTTTATTATTGGTTCCGATTTTTATTTTAATTATGCAAGCCATTATTCCGGAAAATGTTGCAATTTCTAATACTTTTCGTATTTGTATTGGCATATTTAGTACTTTGTATGTACTGATTGGCGGCTTTGTATTTTGCTCGGTGTCTTCTTATTTCGCCGGATTAATTGGTTCTACAAATACGCCTGTTTCAGGTTTATTAGTGTCAGCTTTATTAGTTTTTTGTCTGACTTTGTTGCTCCTATTTGGATTCGTGGGCGGTGTGCATGGCAAAGAAATGATAGGGGTGGTGCTTGCGATTGGTAGTACGGTGATGATTGGTGCTGCGATTGGAATCTCTAATGATACGATGCAAGATTTAAAAGTCGGCCAGCTTTTAGGAGCAACACCTTGGAAACAACAAGTGATGTTGATGGTGGGAGTTCTTATTACTGCTTTTATTATTCCGCCTATTTTTGATTTGCTTTTCAATGCTTATGGGATAGGGGGTGTATTTCCGCGTCCCGATATGAATAAAACACAAATGTTAGCTGCACCGCAAGCCGGTTTAATGGCTGCGGTTGCACAAGGGGTTTATACCCATAATTTAGAATGGGGTATGATTGGCGTTGGCGCTATTATTGCTTTTATTTGTATTATCATTGATGAATTTCTTAAACCACGCGGTAATCGCTTACCCGTATTAGCAGTAGGTTTAGGTATTTATTTGCCGCTTGATAGTTCAGTTCCTATCGTCATCGGCGGTATTTTATCTTATATTGTCCAACAACGACTGAAACGTTATTATGACCCGCGTGATGTATCAAGCGAAGCTAAAATTGTTTCGCATCGCCACCGCGGATTATTATTAGCCTGTGGAATTGTAGCGGGATCCTCTATTATGGGCGTGCTCTTGGCGATTCCTTTTGCGATCAAACAAAGAACCGATGCCTTACGTATCATGCCCGACTCATTGCAACCACTGGCTGGTATTTTAAGTATTTTTGTCACTTTTTTATTGTGCGCGTGGATTTACCGAGTAGTTTTAAAAAAAATTAAATAATAAAAAAACGAGGAAGTAATGCTAAAGTGGTTGGGCAACGCCCTAAAAAAAGCCTATGGCTTTGCAAAAAGAGCTGCGTTATTTTCTGATATTAGAGAAGTTGCATCGGCAAAACAGATAGCACAAATAGGTTTAGCCAATGTTTTAAATGTGGTGAGTTCTGTTGCAAAAATTCATGCTCCAGCCCTGTTCTTAAAAGCCCTGGAAAAAAAAGATGAAGATTATTCTCTAGCGCCAGGCATCGAAATACCGACGGATTACCTATTGTTTGCATCAGTCGCATTGGCTTTTGTTCCTTATGCTGTCACTTATCTCAATAAGCGTTTATTGATGTCAGTTTCCAGTGATTACGTTTCTCATTTAGTAACCCAAATAGATAAAAAAACTAATGCAGTGACTCTAGCAGAGCTTGAGTGTCAGCACCCATCCGGAAAATTAAAAGAGCAAATACTAACTTTCCAGTAAAATGTTTTTAGTAACGCTCGCAAGTTGCCCTCAGAAGATATCAATAGCCTATCAGCCATTTTGGATACGGGGATTGCTTGTGCTTTTTTAGGAAAGAAACTGGATCTTGTAACACTAGAATACTTTTTTCTCTACATGGCGGGAGAGATTCTTTTAAATAGTGCTTTAGCCCATTGTCTTGACTTAGATGCCCAAAGAAGAGAATTAGAAAAACAGACGAGAGAGCATGCAACCAAACAACAGTGGCCGCTTTTGGATAATGCGCTTACGGTCAGAGCTTTTAATAGCCAAGAAAAAGAAGCCAAAAAATCGGCTGAAATAGAACATAAAATAAGAGACACACGAGAAGCGTCAGAGCGAGACGAATCGAGTTTTCAGTTTTCTAAAAAAATTATTCCTTTCGGAATGAGCTTGGTCTTAGCTCATCATTTGTTGGGATTAGGACGAGAAAGATTTCAAGAAAAAGCTTTTCTCATTATTTATTTTAATATCATTGCAGCAAGTTGTGAAAATTTGGCGAGTTCTTTTCAATCATTAGATCTGATTTTTGAGAAATTGGATGAGGTTACTGATTTCTTAAATCATCCTTATGAACAAGAAAATTTTGAAGACACAGACCAAAAAGAAGAAAATCCTGGGACAGTTAGATTTGATCAGGTGGATTTTTCTTATAAAGACAGACCAGTACTTAAAGACGTTAGTTTTAGTGTTAAGCCGGGTGAAACAGTGGCTTTAGTAGGTCCTATAGGAATAGGAAAATCTACCGTAGCAAAATTATTGACCGGTTTTATTAAACCACAACGTGGGAAAGTGATTGCCAATGGATTAGATCCCACCAAAACATCCGTTACTCACTTAAGAACGGGTATAGCTTATCTACAGCAAGGAGCAGTATTATTTCCGAGAAGCATAAGAAAAAATATTCAAATGGGTTTTTCAGAAACGCCTTTCAATATTCAAGTAGATCCCATGACAACTTATGGCACTAGCGCATCTTTAGATCCGGTAGATGCCCTGTTAACAAAAACAGGTTTTCCAGTTTCTGGTTTAAATCTAGATGCAGAGGAAATTTCTGTTTCAGCCGGCCAAAAACAATTAATTAATATCGCTCGATTGTTGGCAAAAAGTTCTAATCTTTTTGGGGGCGTAGAAGTTAACGTAGTCGTTTTAGATGAGCCCACTACTTCATTAGATCCAAATACCGCAAAGCGCGTGATGGAAAAAGTACGTGAAATGACCGATGGTAAAACTAAGATTATTATTACTCATAATTTTGATCATATAGGTAAGGTAGATAAAGTTTTAGTACTAGAGGGTGGAAAAATTACCGAGTGGGATCCTAAGCGTTGGCAAAGTCAAAACTCAGCACAGCTTGAATCTTCTCCTGCGAGAGCGCAAGCATAATCAAGCGATCAATACCTAATGCAACTCCTGCGCAATCCGGTAGGCCTTTTTCTAATGCGGTGAGAAGTCTTTCATCCACAGGAACCACAGGTAAATTATTTTCAAAACGATAAGCTAAATCCGCATCAAATCTTTTTCTTTGCTCCTTCGCATCTGATAATTCATGAAAGCCATTGGCTAGCTCAATCCCTTTATAGTAGAGCTCAAAACGTGAAGCAAGTTTGTCAGAACGAATCTTGGCGAGGGCTGCTTGAGACGCTGGAAAATCGTAAATAAATACGGGTTCTTCTGGGCCTAACTTGGGTTCAATACAATGCGACATTAATAAACTTAACCAAGCGTCTCGATCGGATAGATGACTTGCAAGATCAATTTTATTTTTTTGTGCGCATTGAATTAATTCTTTTTCTGATGCTTTATGAGGATTAATTCCTAAATATTTTTCAAACATTTCAGCATAACTTAATTTTAAAGCGGGTTTTGTTTTTATAACAGCTTGTAATAATTCATCCATTTCTTGCATCAAATCATGGTGATCAAATCCCACTCGATACCATTCAATCATCGTAAATTCAGGATTATGGTATTTCCCTTTTTCACCTTGCCTAAAAGCTTTACAAATTTGATAAATAGACCCGATACCCTCTGAAAGCAATCTTTTCATGGCATATTCAGGAGAAGTTTGTAAATAAACTGTGGTGATCTGTTCTGAGCTTAAATCTTGTTTAAAAAAAGCAGGAATAGCTTGTATATGTGGATCCGTAATAGTCCCATGAGATAAAAGCGGAGTTTCAACTTCAATCACATCACGCGCTGCAAAAAATGCCCGGATATCAGCTATAATTTTAGCGCGTGTGCGTAAATTTTTATTCTTTAACTCTTGAGACATACTCACCTGTACGGGTATCGACTTTAATCACCTCACCTTCTTGTACAAAGAGAGGGACGCGTACAACTGCGCCGCTTTCTAATTTTGCCGGTTTGCCACCGCCACCCGATGTATCGCCTCTCACACCCGGATCCGTTTCAACAATTTTGAGAGTAACAAATATAGAAGGCGCAACAGCAAGCGGAGTGCCATTCCAAAGTGTGAGTGTGCACTCACCTTGTTCTTTGAGCCATAGACCAGCCTCGCCAACTTCAGTTTCAGTCATCTGATATTGTTCATAAGACTCAGTCGCCATAAAATGCCTATGGTTACCATCGTTATAAAGATACTGGGCTTCAACATCGACTACATCAGCGGCTTCTATGCTATCCCCTGATTTATAAGTGCGCTCAACCACGCGCCCGGTTTTTAAGTTACGAAAGCGAATACGGTTAAAAGCCTGGCCTTTGCCGGGTTTCACGAATTCATTCTCGAGAATAAGGCAGGGATCATTATCAATCATGACCTTCATCCCGCCCCTAATTTCATTTGTAGTATAACTTGCCATCGTGCGCTCCTTGTAAGAATGTGCCTATAATAGCGCCCACGAATAAATCTGCCAAATGGTTAATAAGATGATAAAAACGAGTGGCTGGCAAAACGCTTTAATTAATGCGGTAACTGAGCCTTTAAAACTGTTAGAAATACTAAATTTAGATCATTCTTTGCTCGATGGGGCGAGGAAGGGTGCTGAAATCTTTTCTTTAAAAGTTCCTATGAGCTTTATTGACCGCATGAAAAAAGGCGATCCCAATGATCCCTTGTTGCGTCAAGTGCTCCCTTTAAGTGAAGAGCTACTCCAAGTTCCTGGATTTAGCCCAGATTTTTTGCGCGAAAAAAAATCAAATCCAGTTCCGGGGTTGCTACATAAATATCATGGACGGGTTTTGCTGATTTTTGCGGGTAGCTGCGGTATTAACTGTCGATTTTGTTTAAGACGTGAATTTCCCTACGCTGAAAATAACCCTGGTATGGTTGGTTGGGATAAGGCTTTAAATTATATTGCAGACGATAAAACCATTTCTGAAGTAATTTTAAGCGGGGGCGATCCTTTAATTGCAACTGATGGCGCCCTAAAAACCTTAACCCAAAAAATTGCCGAGATTCCTCATGTTGAGCGTTTGCGCGTGCATACGCGAATGCCTATTGTATTGCCCGAACGCGTGACGGATGAATTGATTGAATGGCTGATAGGCACACGCCTACAAAGTATTGTCGTCATGCATAGCAATCATCCCAATGAAATAAATGCCGAAGTCAAAACTGCAATGATGCGTTTAAAAGAAGCAGGAATTACTTTGTTAAACCATACCGTATTACTTAAAGGCATCAATGATAATGTAAATACTTTAGTTAATTTAAGTAAGTTACTTTTTTCCTGTGGAGTTTTGCCTTATTACTTAAATGTATTAGATAAAATACAGGGCACGGCGCATTTTGATTTGGAGTTGTCTAGTGCAAAAAAACTCTATAGCGAATTTTCTGCCCAGGTTTCGGGTTATTTATTACCGAAATTAGTGTACGAAAAACCAGGAGCGTCTGCGAAAGTGGTTTTATCGTCTCTCTAGTTCCGCGGATTTCTGCAAATATACACACCACCTGGCGGCATGTTTTTCCAAACCATTTGAAACTGAACGTCTTCAAATAAGCGCTTATAGGTTGAGATATAAACCCAAGGCACAATCGTAATTTGACAAAAAGGCGTACCAGGATTTGTTCCTTTGTTAGCCAGAACAGTTAAAATATTTTTAACTGCTTTTTCTGGCATATTAGGTAAGGGCAAGCCACTGATCATGACATCAATGGTTTTAACATTGAGTTTATCCAAGTGTTCGGCAAGATCGCCTGCATCACCAATAATGATTTTAGCTTTTGCGCAATCCGATTGTTTTTGTAAAAAAGCGCCTAACTCTGGATCAGATTCGATGGCTATCAGCGTTGAATCCGGATGCATTTTTTTTAATGCAGCTCTGGTAACAGGGCCAGTTCCCGCACCCAGTTCAATAATAGTTTGTGGAATAGCAGGATTGATAAATTGGCACGTGGCTTTCGCTAAAGCAATACTTGAGGGGCAAAAACTCGAAATGGTTTTGCCTAGCTGTAAAAAACGGGATAAAAATAATTTTTTTTCTTCGAACGTGCTATTCATCGTCAATAATCCTAGTAATTGTCATATTTCCTTTCGGCATTATTGCAGTCAGGCACAAGAAAAACAAGGCTGAAACCAGGATGTTGCCCGTATAATTCTGCACAGGCTAAAATTGTGACAGGTTTAGCGCTCGAATTTGAAATACTTCCATTGAGCTCCCGACGCCCATAAGCAACTATATGATTTTATTAATATTTTATTGGGCATTTTGAATCATCTGGATTATTAAAAAATAGTTTAAGTCAGTTTCCCATAGGTTGTGCCATAGTTAACCACAATGTTATCCACAGAAAATGTGGATAAGTTTAACGTATTAATGGTTCAGAAAAATAGCCTTTGCTACAAAACAAAGCGTAAGTACCACGGTTGCTATATTAAGATCACGAAAACGACCGCTGATAAGTTTAATCGCCGTATAAGAAATAAAACCAAAGGATATTCCTTCGGCAATAGAAAAAGTTAAGGGCATAGCGAGAGCTGTGATAACCCCAGGAACATATTCAGTGAGATCTTCCCATTCAAATTCAGTAAACGCTCGCGCCATAAGACAAGCGATATAAATTAAAGCAGGCGCAGTTGCATAAATAGGGATGGTGCTTGCAAGCGGTGAGAAAAATAAGGCTAACAAAAATAATAGGGCGACAACGACTGCGGTTAAACCGGTCCGGCCGCCGGCTTTCACACCTACGGCGCTTTCTAAATAACTGGTCGTGGTAGAGGTTCCAAGTATAGCCCCTATGATGACTGCCGTGCTGTCTGCAATTAGTACACGATTGACTCGCATTAGCTTGCCTTGTTTGTTCATAAGGCCAGCACGAGTCGCTATGCCAATTAAAGTTCCTGTGTTGTCAAATAAGTCTACAAACAAGAAAGCAAAGACAATAGTAAAAAGCCCTAAACTAAAAGCGCCTTTAATATCCATTTGTAAAAAAGTAGGCATAAGACTAGGTGGCAAAGAAAAAACGCCCTGCAGTTTAGTAAGCCCCATAAGAATACTGATAACAGTAATACCTAAAATACTAATAATAATAGCGCCAATAATTCCTAAGGCTTCTAATCCTACGATTAAGAAAAACCCCAGTATTGCGAGCAAGGTGCTCGATTGATGAATATTGCCTAGCGTTACTAAAGTAGCTGTATTGCCCGTTATAATTCCTGCGCTTTTAAACCCAATAATCCCTAAAAATAAACCAATACCGGCAACCATAGCGACTTTTAACGATTTTGGAATGCAGTCAATAATATATTTTCGTATGGGCAAAAGACTCAAAGCAAAAAAGATTAATCCAGAAATAAAAACCGCTCCTAAGGCCACTTGCCAACTATAACCGGACCCTAAAACAACGCTGTAAGTAAAATACACCGCTAATCCCATTCCAGGCGCTAATGCGATAGGGTAATTGGCAAACAATCCCATGAAAGCTGAAGCAAATGCGGCAGCAAGGCAGGTCGCCACAAAAACCGCCCCATGATCCATACCGGTTAAACTTAAAATCGAAGGATTAATTAAAATCACATAAGACATGGTTAAAAAAGTCGAAATGCCCGCGACAATTTCAGTTTTAATCGTCGTATTGTGTGCTTTTAGTTTAAACAATTTTTCTATCATTTGATCCCTTGATCATCCTAGTGTAATGTTTCCCGTATAGTATCAAAAAAATGGAGCTAAAGATGAAAAGGAAGTTATTAGCCGCACTTATTTTCTCATTCACAGCAACAGGCGCATTGGCAGGAAAGTGTCCACCCCCTTGCCCCTGTCCTTGTCCCTTCACTGGATTTTATGGTACGGCTGATTTTGGGGTCATCTATCCTTCTATTAAAAATACAACCACCACAGAATTATCAGTTCCTAGTGTTATTGATACTGTTTTTTCCAATACTTCGCGCTTTACCGATTCGGCCGTTACCGGCGGTATTGCATTGGGCTACGCCAATATGCTTACCCAAGGAATTTTGGGAGGAATTGAGGGGCGCGCCAATTTAGAAAATGTAGAAACAAGTTCTAGTTTAACGAACACAGAAACGACGACTAGCTTGACAGCGACAACCACAACATCAATAAAATTAAAAAATGATTTTGCCTTACTTCTTAAATTAGGAGTTATTGTAAATCCGAAAGTACTTTTTTATGGATTAATAGGTCCAGATTGGGGTAATTTTAGTGTTACTTCTAGCTCAAATTATTTTCAAAATACTAATGAATCCACCACTGTCAATGCATCGACTCAAAATGGTATTTCCCGCTATAAAACGGGTTTATTGTTAGGCTTTGGGATGGAAGCTTTGCTCACTCAAGCTATTAGTTTAGGTTTAGAATATAATCATGTTTGGTACAATAATTTAGGTTATCCAACTTCCTCGTCCCCTGCTTCAGTTGTTTCGGAAGGTTCCCCGTTACCGGGCGTGCTCACGCTGAATAATAATACCAATGCACAAACGAATACCGTGACACTCAGAGTCAATTATTATTTGGGGTAATTAATTCCCGCTCCCAATCGATGGTTTTACCAAAGATTGGGAGACCTTCATAGGCATGTAAATGCATTACCTTCCCATCTTCTGAAAGTACGATAGAGCAGTTATAAGTATTTCCAGAATCCGTATCAATAATTTTGCCGTCTACCCATTCACTACCCTTGGCTTTTAAACCATATACTATAATCACAGGGGGAGGATTGCTGTTATTAGTTAAGTCTTTAATCACCTCTGCCCGAAATTCTCCGTTAACTCCATAAAATCGAACAATACTGCGTGCATGACCTTGTAAGTCATAAGTACGCCAAAGTCCGGTTAGATCAGGGGTATTTGCGAAACAGAAAGCGGGGGTGAAGAATAGGGTTAAACAGAAAAAGCAAACGAAGTTTTTAACCATAAAGGGTAACTTCCTTTGTGCGCCAATCCATGGCAATGGTAAAATTATAACAGAAGGAGAGCAAATATGGCGCAAAAAAAACGTATATTTGTTTTAGGCTTGGGCGGCACTATTGCCTGTAAAGTGGCTTTAAGTCATGAAGAGTTTTATAGTAATCCCTCTATTGATGTTGCAACCCACCTTTCTAATCTCACATTCCCTGAAGATAATTTAGAATTTACGACTGAACAATTCGCGCAAAAGGTGAGTGAAGATTTAAGTGATAATGATATTTTGCAAATCGTCAAAAAAATTCAAAAAATAATTGATACTGACCAATACGATGGAATAGTGGTGACCCAAGGAACGGATGTGATAGAAGAAGTTTCCTACTTTACTAATCTTTTAGTTAAAACAGAAATTCCTATTGTATTTACAGGCGCTATGAAGCCTTTTAATGCGAATGGATTTGATGGCGCCAGAAATTTATTTAACGCTATTATTATTGCAACCACTCTTTCTGCTCGAGAACAAAAAGTATTGGTGACTTTTAATGATTGTATTTACAGTTCGCGTAACGTGCAGAAAATAAATCCCTCTATCCATGCAGCGTTTAGTGGCAATGATATTTCATTGCTAGGATATGTCGTCGGGAATAAAGCCTTTTTTTATAATACATGCGTGCAACAGTTGCCTTATGAATTTTCGATTAATGCTTTAGAGCAGTTGCCCGAAGTTTATATTATTTACGGTCACATCGGGGTGAAACCTTTTTTTGTTGAAGCGGCGGTAGAAAATAAAGTTAAAGGCTTAATTAGCGCTGGCATGGGCAATGGTCATCAACCTAAAATTGTGAATGAAGCATTATCCGCTGCAACTAAGAAGGGAATTCCTGTGGTGAGGTGTTCCAGGACAGGGCAAGGTGTTATTACGAGAAATCCCAGTTTTGATGATCGTTATGGTTTTATTGCGGGAGGATCTCTGAGCCCGCAAAAAGCGAGATTATTGTTAGCGTTGATTTTAACAAAAACCAATGATCATGAAGAAATTCAGCGGATGTTTGATAAAAGCTAATTAAAAATTATTTCCCTTTGTGGCTGCCTCGTTCTTTTCCATCCGGGCTTTCAGTATTCTGTTCAATGAATTCAATAATTTTTCCAGCGACATCAACTCCTGTCGTTTTTTCAATGCCTTCAAGACCAGGGGATGCATTTACTTCAATAATAAGTGGCCCACGTTCGGCGCGTACGATATCAACACCCGCAACATTCAATCCAGTAATGTGGGCAGCGCGAATGGCCATATTGCGTTCTTCTTCTGTAATTTCAGTAGCGCAGGCTTTGCCGCCGCGGTGTAAGTTAGAACGAAATTCTTCCGGAGCTGTGGCTTGGCGTTTCATAGCAGCGACGACTTTTCCGCCCACGACAAAACAACGAATATCAATTCCTGCTGCTTCTTTAATATATTCTTGTACTAAAATATTTACTTTCAAACCTAAGAAAGCTTCAATAACACTACGCGCTGCTTTGGTTGTTTCAACTAAAATAACCCCGACACCTTGGGTTCCTTCTAAGAATTTAATGATCAGAGGCGGGCCACCAACCATTTTAATAAGATCTTTAATTTCATCAATAGAATGGGCAAAGCCTGTAATAGGTAATCCTATGCCTTTTTTTGAAAGTAATTGTAATGAACGCAATTTATCGCGTGCACGAGTAATCGCAACGGAATCATTCACACAAAAAACGCCCATCATTTCTAATTGTCTAACAACTGCCGAACCATAAAAAGTAATGGATGCACCAATTCGCGGAATCACGGCATCATAAACAGGCAGCTCTTTGCCTTGATAATGCATGGTCGGTTGAGCTGATGTGATATTCATATAACAACGTAAAGTATCAATAGCATCGGCTTGGTGTTTGCGTTCGTGTGCCGCTTGAATTAAACGACGCGTAGAATATAAGTCATGTTTTCTAGATAAAATGGCGATTTTCATGGTTTAACCTTGGGTGTTGTGGTAACAAAAGAGCGGCCGGGGTTAACAGTAAAACGGCGTTTTAGTGCACTTCTACCTAGCAGCATTCGAAACAGCATAGTATCACGTTCTGTCAGAGTAATCTCAATAGGCCATGTTTCAGTACCGACAATAATGGGTGTTTGAATCACAAAGCGTTCTTCGCGATGCCCGCCTGAATCTGCGACCCAGCGTTTATCAATAACATCTGCTATACAAGTGATAATCGTATCCGTATTTCTTTGTAAGGGATGGATATCAAAACGAATTTTAGGTTGGCCGTTCTCTTCAAAAGGCAGCAGTGCAAAAGCATGTAAAGCAGACGTTCTTGCACCGGTATCAATTTTTGCCTTAATGTTATTGATCCCAAGCTCCGGAAGAGAAACCCATTCTCGCCAACCGACAGTGTCCAGCGGCTTCTTTTTTTTAAGCATGGGCTCTTCCTGCGAGGTTATCATGTTATTTGCAGTGTTTGCTTATCAAAGGCAAAAAGTCTTGTTGCCAAATTTCTTGCGTCATTACACCATGCAAGTGATAAAGTATTTCACCAGACTTATCAATGAGTAAAGTTTCAGGAACGCCTGTGGTATGGAATTTATCAGCCACTGCACCATTATCATCGAAACCTATTTTTCGGTATGGATTGCCTCTTTCAGCTAAAAGAGTTTTGAGGTTTTGATGATCGTCTTGATAAGCAATAGCATACATTGGAATTTTAGAGCTGAGTGTCATCATATACGAATGTTCATATTTACAAGCGGGACACCAGCTGGCCCAAATAGTTAATAATGAACAAGATTTAAAATCATGGTTGGTCATATTAGAAGAAGAATTCAGGGCGGGAATGCTGAAGGAAGGAACCTTGGCAGCAAACGCAGGAGTTGAGAGACATACTGCTAATATTAATATTAAAGAGCCTAGCTTTCGAAAGTTCATAGTTTTATTCCTTATGTTGTTTGCTATATTTTACGAGGGTCCCTTCGGTGCTACAATAGAAACATTCGCTTGCACAAGGAGTGCAGTTATGCCAATGACCGTCGCACAAAAGTTGATCCAATCTCATTTAGTTCACGGGGAGATGATAGCAGGACAAGAGATTGCCTTAAAGATGGATCAAACACTTTGTCAGGATGCGACCGGGACTTTGGTGATGCTTGAGCTTGAGGCCATGGGGCTAGATAGAGCTAAAACTGAAATTTCTGCTCAATACGTCGATCACAATCTTATTCAAGAAGACTATAAAAACGCTGATGATCATTTGTTTTTACAAAGCGCGGCACATAAATTTGGTCTATGGTACAGCCGGGCGGGAAATGGGGTGAGTCATCCGGTTCATATGGAATATTTTGGCAAACCCGGTAAAACACTCGTTGGATCCGATAGCCACACTTGTGCTGCCGGTTGTATGGGAATGTTGGCCATAGGTGCAGGCGGTCTTGAAGTCGCGATGGCCATTGCAGGTCAGCCGCTTTATCTCAAAATGCCAAAAATATTCGGCGTAAAATTAAAAGGTAAACTTCCCGATTGGGTGAGCGCTAAAGATATTATTTTAGAATTATTACGTAGACATGATGTCAAAGGTGGCGTGGACAAAATTATTGAATATTATGGACCCGGTTTAAAATATCTCACCGCGATGGATAGGCACGTGATTGCCAATATGGGAGCTGAATTAGGTGCGACCGCATCTGTATTCCCCTCTGATAAACAAACGTTATTATTTTTAAAAGCCCAAGAAAGAGAATCTGATTGGCAAGAAATAGTCGCCGATAAAGGTGCTAAATATGATTTGCGTGATGAAATTGATTTATCAACACTAGTTCCTTTGATTGCGCTACCGTCAAGTCCTGGAAAAGTAGTGCCGGTAAAAGAAGTGGCGGGGCGCGAATTAAGTCAAGCCTATGTCGGTTCATCAGCAAATCCAGGGTTTAGAGATTTTGCCATTTCAGCGCATATGGTGAAGGGTAAATTTATCAGTCCTAAAGTTTCTTACGACATTAATCCCACTTCACGCAATCAGCTGGAAGAATTAGCCCGTGATGGGTTATTAGCAGATTTGATTCATGCAGGGGCTAGAATTCATCAAGCAGGCTGTAATGGTTGTATTGGCATGGGGCAAGCACCAGCGACGGGTCGTAATAGTTTGCGAACCGTTCCTAGAAATTTTCCAGGACGATCCGGTACCACAGAAGACAGTGTCTATCTTTGCAGTCCAGAGACTGCAACCGCTTCTGCTTTAGAGGGCGTGATTACCGATCCACGGACATTAAAAATGCCTTATCCCAAAATGAAAACCCCTAAGCGCAAAATCATGAATAAAAATATTATTGAAGCTCCTTTATCAATAGAAGAAGCGCGAAAAGTAAAATTAGTTAAAGGTCCGAATATTGCATCCATTCCGCCTCTACATCCTTTGCAAGAAAATTTAAAATTGCCCGTCTTATTAAAGTTAGGCGATAATATATCAACCGATGAAATTCTTCCAGCCGGCGCTAGAGTGTTGCCTTACAGAAGTAATATTCCAAAAATCAGTGAGTTTACGTTTGACAGGATTGATGAAACTTATGCTAAAAGAGCGCAAGCGATACATACCCAAAGTGGTCATGTGATTGTCGCGGGTGAAAATTACGGACAAGGATCAAGTCGTGAACATGCTGCTTTAGCGCCCCGTTATTTAGGATTGCGATTAGTGATTGCAAAAAGTTTCGCAAGAATTCATTGGCAAAATTTAATTAATTTTGGAATTCTCCCTCTCACTTTTGCAAACCCATCGGATTATGAAAAAATTAATTTAAACGATGTGATCTTATTTGAAAACCTAACGAATGCGTTACAAACTGGTCATGAGATCACTGCAAAATTCGAAAAATCAAGCCAAACGTTTAAACTCAATCACCGTTTTTCAAAACGACAAGTTGAAATATTAATAGCAGGTGGATTAATTAACTGGATAAAAAATCATGTCAAATAAATGGGAAGATCTGTTTTATTTTGAAGATCAGTTATCAGAAGAAGAGCGTTTAATAAGAGATGCAGCAAGAGCTTACGCGCAAGAAAAATTGCAGCCTCGCGTATTAAAAGCCTTTCATGACGAAGAATTTGATAAAAATATTTTTCGCGAAATGGGAGAGGCCGGATTTTTAGGTGCAACGATTGAAGGGTTTGGTTGCGCGGGAATTAATTATGTTTCCTATGGATTAATCACAAGAGAAATCGAAAGAGTCGATTCTGGGTTTAGATCTGCGATGAGTGTGCAATCCAGTTTAACGATGTATGCCATTTATGCTTATGGATCTGAAGATCAAAAACAAAAATTTTTACCCAAATTAGCAAAGGGTGAATGGATAGGCTGTTTTGGTTTGACAGAGCCAAATCACGGTTCAGATCCGGGAAGTTTAGAAACACGCGCGAAAAAAACAAAAGATGGTTTTATTTTAAAAGGCAGCAAAATGTGGATTACTAATTCCCCGATTGCTGATGTATTTATAGTCTGGGCTAAAAATGAAGAAGGTCGTATACGCGGATTTATTTTAGAAAAAAATATGAAAGGTTTATCAACGCCTGTGATGCACGGAAAAATGAGTATGCGTGTTTCTGTTACGGGTGAAATTTTAATGGAAGATGTTTTTGTGCCCGCAGAAAATGAATTACCTTTAGCAGATGGATTATCAGGCCCTTTAGGATGTTTGGATAATGCGCGTTATGGTATTGCATGGGGGGCGCTCGGCGCTGCAGAATTTTGTTGGCATGCTGCAAGACTCTATGTTTTAGATAGAAAGCAATTCAATCAACCCTTAGCTTCCAATCAGCTCATTCAGTTAAAATTAGCCAATATGCAAACATCTATCTCACTTGCATTACAAGGCTGTTTGCGTGCTGGCCGTTTAAAAGATGAAAACCGCGCATCATCTCCTCTTGTTTCACTGATCAAAAGAAATTCGAGTTTAGTCGCATTAGATGTTGCTCGAGAAGCGCGAGATATGTTGGGTGGCAATGGC
Source organism: Gammaproteobacteria bacterium (assembly GCA_013287085.1). Taxonomy (GTDB): domain Bacteria; phylum Pseudomonadota; class Gammaproteobacteria; order DSM-16500; family DSM-16500; genus JABDEM01. Next base: position 3,511 of record JABDEM010000030.1, on the reverse strand, counting down.
ATCATGGAAGAATTTCATGTGATACGTCATATGTTAAATCTTGAAACCGTAAAAACTTACGAAGGCACGGCTGATATCCATGCCTTAATTTTAGGTCACGCCCAAACAAATATTTCTGCATTTAGCTAGCTGGCCGCCAAGTATTGGTAACGTGACCGCATAAAACAGATAAAGGCGCTGATTGTTCGGTATTCCAAAAACCTGGATTAGCACTGCAGCGCACTAAATGGATTGCGGCTTGGTAAATATAATTAGTTCCTGAAACCCCTCTGCAACATCCCCAAAGATTAGTATTATTACAATTACTGAGAGGGCACCAATAACCACATCGACCATTACTATAGCTATCCTGTAACCATTGAGTATATTGCCCCACAACATTCATAGACACCCCATTATAAGTCACGCTCACCAATTGGACTTGGGAACGATTGTAGCCGGAAGCCCCCTGATTTGATTGAGGGACATTAGGATGTGGAGGGTTTTGATTTAAGATACATTGGGTAGGTTGCTCATCATATTGTGTGTTGTCTAGTGTGCAAGTGTAATGAGCTGGGTCATTGGCATATCTATTATAAGTGGCTATATCATTGATAGGAAAAGGCATCGGAGTTGCTGTGTTGCTGCCAATAATTTCATTTTCATAACCGGTTGGTTGAAGAGGAACACTTGAACCATAGGACCCTAGCGTTTGACCCATGTTGAATACATTGAGAGCAGCATAGCCTACAGGACAAATGGCATCAGTCGTTCCGCTAATGGTCCCTGTGACGATACGGGTAACAGTACAATTATCGGGACAGTTTGCAGTCATTCCAGAGGGTACATTGCCGTTGTAATCGGGGCAGACAGGTGTCGCTGGACAAGCAGAATAATTACCATATTGTTCATTGATAACGCCTGTTGCGGGACTGATGACATTCGTAATGGTATTCATGGGTGTGTTAGTTATCAGTGATAGTTTAGTGCTGTCTATGACAGGATTGGGTGTGAGTGTGGGTGTTCGTGTTGGTGTTCCTGTAGGTGTCGTCGGAGCAGGAGCAACAATGGGAGACCCATTAGCACCAACACCTGCGCCGCCTCCACCACCACTTGTTCCACCTCCACCGCCAGTCGGTGGTAGAGATGGGCCTGTAGGAGTAGTAGGAATAGTAGGAGTAGTAGGAGTAGTAGGAGTAGTAGGAGTAGTAGGCCTACGTACTGGGGTCAGAGGAAGAGAATTAATCACAGTTACTCCATAATAAGTAGGCGTGGTGACATCCGCCCCACCGCCAGTCGGTGGTAGGGATGGGCCTGAAGGAGTAGTAGGAGTAGTAGGTCTACGTACTGGGGTCAGAGGAAGAGAATTAATCACAGTTACTCCATAATAAGTAGGAGTGGTGGTATCCACCCCACCGCCAGTAACTGCTCCACCACCGCCTCCCGCACCGCCACCACCGCTACTCCCACCCCCAGCACCACCACTACTACTACTAGGAATAGCTGTCGTAATTCCACCGCCACCCAATCCACCACCTCCACCAGCTCCACCTCCGCCAGCATAGGCACCGCCAACAGCAGCACTTGCTGCAGTAGCCGCATCTTCAGGAGTAGCCCCTGCAGCAAGTGCTGCTGCATCTGCATCTGCTTTTGCTTCATCAGGAGTTTTACCAGCAGCTTTCGCAGCTTCTGCAGCAGCTAAAGCTGCCGCAGCAATGGCTTGTGCGTTAGCAACGGCGCCCGGAATCAATTTGCATTTCATGTAAGCATAATCCCAAGCATAATTTCGCATGGTATCCGGCAGAGTGCAGGGTGAAAGTCCGCCTTTGCAATCTCTTGATGAAAAACAATTCGTTGCGCCTAAACCATAATGAGTTGCTGTGGTATTAGCAATCCAACCTGCAACATTCCCATTGATCATGGTGGCATTGTTATTAGGGAGGTTAGTTGGGTTGGGATAAGGATTGGGAAAAACATATTCAAGGGTCGGATCATAAGGTGGATGCACTAAATCATAAGTTGGCATATCAGTGACTTTGCCGCAAAACGAAAAAGTATAAGCAGTTGTCTTAGCATCATTTTCCGCGCTACCTAACCAACAGTGATAAAGATGATTTCCTTTAAGATCGACTGCAGATAAATAACCCATATAAGATTGCCAACTTGAAATAGGAAAAGTAGGCGCAGGAAGAGAGGGTGCATCTGCTAAAACACTCAAGGGAAATAGAAGTAAGAATGCTAATTTTAATTTTAACTTGATCATCCAAGCGTCCTTAATTAATTATGGGTTACCCATGCTGGCTTCATGCGCGAACAAGTGACAGATTCTGGTGCTGCTTGTGTTGTGAGAACGAGCCCCGGTTTTATCCTACAACGTATAAATTGAAAAGCAGCTTGGTAATTGTACATAGTTCCGGATCCCCCTCTCTCGCAACCCATAGCTCCTCCGCCACAATAGTTGCCACCATCAGAAGTGTTAACTCTAGGGCTTCCAGCACAATATTGACTATACCTACCATTAGAGTAGGGACCATTGCGCCAATAAGTATATTTAGCGATGCCGCTTATGGGTGTAATCCCGGAAGAAGCTACAGAGGTTCTAGTATTGGTATTGTATATATTAAAGAAAGAGGCAGGAGCCGTTAGGGAGACGGTAGTAATAAAAGGGTCTGTAGTCGGTAACGGCGCAGTATTGTTAGTGGCCCAAACATCAACATAGAAGGGATAACGCGGAGGATTATTCAAATAATCTTGTGCCTCACTGGGGTCATTGGTAATAGTATAAGGAGGATTTTGACCGGTGATACATTGGTTAGTAGTTGGATAAGCTAATTCATCTAACCAGCACTCATATTGATCGGAATGAGTCTTATAAAAATTATAGGTAGTAAAGTCAGGGACGGGGAAGGGCATATCGATCCCAGGGCTTGGAATATTTCTAATTTCATTTTCGTAACCCGCAGGTTGTTGAGGGACGCTTGCTCCATAAACCCCTAGAGTTTGACCCATATTAAAGACATTAATAGCCGCATAACCATTGGGACAAACGGCATCATTGGTACTGGTAATGTTTCCTGTGACGTTACGGGTCATGATGCAAGTATCGGGACAATTTGCGGTGCTTCCAGTCGGAACTTTATTATTAATATCCGGGCAGACTAGGGTTGCAGGGCAGGCAGGAAAATTTCCATATTGCTCATTCGTAATGCCATTCGGCGGATTTACAATATGGGTAATTGAATTCATAGGTGTGAAAGTAATTAAGTTTGATAATTTTGTGCTATCGGTTGCACTAATAGGCGTATACGTAGCTATGCTCCCTACTCCTGATGGGGGTGGCGCAGTTCCTACAGGACTACCGCTGCCTCCTCCGCCTCCGGCTCCGCCATTTCCAATAAGTCCACCAGGACCTATGGCACCTCCTACGCCTGTTCCACTAGGGGTCCCAGAAGATGGAGTCCCTCCACCGCTGACGGTCCCGGCCCCCCCGGATGACCCAGAGGCTGGAGTGCCTCCATCCCCAGTGAGGGAT